>JAYUYE010000615.1:0-3930 GCA_043752985.1 Myxococcales bacterium | reverse complement strand
GATCCTCCGGTCAAGGGCGCGCCTGAGATCACGTTCTCGAGCATGCAGCTCACCGCGACCGGGTTGCCCGCGATCGCTGTCGATGGGACGACCGTTCTGTTCGCCGTGGTCGATGGCGACGGCGGCCGCGGCAATCCCAACATGACCGTGGTGCTCAAGGAGCGAAAGGATCGCGAGCTCGAGGTGTTCACCGTGGTGACCGCGAACCAGTCCGAGGGCCAGTACGACGAGCGCGGCCCCGGGGAACGGCTCGCCGAGAGAATCGAGGCGGCGAACACGCGGCTCGAGGAGCTCCACGGCCGCTACCACTTCCTACCGATGACGACGGAGGGGGTTACTGCGGAGCTCGGCGCGCGCGTGACGATCCGTGCAGGTGACGCACTCGTGGTTGACACGTTGACGCCCGAGAGCTGGGCGGTGCCCGACAAGAAGATGTGCAGCTCGTGCGCGGAGGTCTGTCGGCATCCGCTCTCGCTCGGCGCTGCGCACGCGAATGTGGAGCACCGCCTCGTGCTGCTCAGCATCGCGTACGCCGGGACCGACCTCTGCCCGGAGCCGGTGAGCCAGCACCACGTGATCACCTGGTGAATGGAACGCGCAGATCTGCGTGTTACGCTGAGTGGATGCGCACAGGATACACGTGGGTACTCGCAGGACTCCTCGCCTGCACCCAGGCAGGTCCCACGCAGGACCACGTCGCGCCGCCACCGCGCGAGCCAACGTTGCCTCAGCCGCCCGAGGCGAAGGTCCCTCCACCGGCGCCGGCGCCAGCGGTCACCGTCGCGATGACAGCCGCAACGCTCGCCGATGATTGCGGCGGGGTGCCTCCCCCACCGCCGGCAGCGCCGGCCCCACGCAAGCAATCCGAGCAACGCGGCGACGAGTCGTCGGGTGCGTCTGGCGCTCGCGCCGCCGCGGAAGATCGCGCGTGCGAGCAGAGCTCGATGCAGCTGTCGGTGATCGCGCCGGCCGGCGTCACCGCGAGTCAGCTCACCGTGAAGAAGGTCGAGCTGTTCGACGACAAGGGTGCGCTGATCGGCGAGCTGACATCGCGCGCACCGACGATGTGGGGGCAGGACGGAACGTACAAGGCGTGGGATCAAGCGGTCGCGGCGGGCCAGGAGCTGTCGGTCAGCTACGCGCTCAGCCAGCCGCCCTGGGGCCAGGTGACCGAGCGGTGGAATCGGACGTACGTGCTCAAGGCCGTGATCACGGTCGGTGGGGCTGATCGCTCGGTCCAGCGCGACGTCCACGTCGCCGCGCCCGCGATGCTGCCTCCGGACGTCCGGACCTGATCAGACCATCCGGGTCGGTTGTGCGTGGTACCTGGGGATGATGCGTACCTACGCGTGGCTGCTCGTCGGCCTCCTCGGCTGCACCAAGGCGGGCGGAAACCAGCAGTCCGAGGCGCAGCCCGAACCGATCGTGGTTTCCGCACAGGCAAAGATGCCGCCACCGCCCCCGGCGCCAGCTCCGCCGCCCACGCAGCCGCCCGTCCCCGCGCCGCCTCCTCCACCGCCCGCCGAGGTCACCTCCAAGATCACGGTGCAGATGACTGCGGCGACGCTCGCCGATGACTGCGGCGGAAGTCCGCCGCGTACGCTGAAGTCCGATTCCGCCAGCGAGGAGACAGAGCCCAAGGCGAAGTCGGCGGTCGCGAAGGCCGACCGCGCGTGCGATCAGACCTCGATGCAGCTCTCGGTCAAGGCGAGCGCCGGCGGTGGCGCGACCCGGATCACGGTGAAGAAGGTCGAGCTGTTCGATTCCAAGGGCGTGAAGATCGGAACGCTCACGGCGAGCTCGCCGACGGTGTGGACGAAGGACGGAGCCTACAAGCCGTGGGGTCAGAAGATCTCGCCGGGTCAGGCTCTGTCGGTGAGCTACGTGCTCAGCCAACCAGCGTGGGCTCCGGTCGCGGATCGCCGGACGCGGATGTATCTGCTCAAAGCCGTCGTCACCGTCGGTGGCGATGATCAGGTCGTGAAGCGCGAGGTTCAGATCACGGCAGAGACGGCGATGCCTCCGGACATGAAGACCTGATCACAGCGTGTCGAGAAACGCGATCAGCGCGGCGCGATCCGCGGCGACGAGCTCGGTCCCGGCGCGATGGCCCGGAATCGGACCCGGCCCGAGGCGACCGCCGGAGTACGCCGGTGCGAGGCGGTCCGCCGACAGCAGCTCGGCGAGCGATCCGACCGAGCCATCATGGAGATACGGCGCGCCATCGCGCACCCGCACGAGCGGCGGCACCCGGTAACTCCCGGTGCCGCGACCGCGGCCCGTGGCGAGCGCCGGATTCGTCCCGATCGCCGTCGCGGCGATCGTGCGACCGCCATACGATGCATTCGCGTGACAGCCGCGGCAATTGTCCTTGAACAGCTGCGAGCCACGCGCGAGGTCAGGCGATGACGCGACAGTTCTCGCCGGCGGCGCGAGCGAGTAGACGTACATTGCCAGTGCCCACGCGAGCGCGCGCGGCGGCCTGATCAGCGCGTGGTTCGAGTCGGTCAGCTGGGTCTCCTGCCGGATCGCGAGCGCGAGCGGACTGGCTTGCCGGATCGTGCCGGCCTGGGTCAGCCAGCTCTGATCGCGGAGGCCCCACAGATCGGGAATCGTCACGGGATCCTCGTCGTCGTCCTCGGTGACGTCTGCGCGCCCCGGTCCCCAGCCACCCATCCGGCGCGCGAGGACCGGATCGATCGGAGCACCGGTATCGGTGAAGTACGCGAGCCGCAACCTGCCGTAGTCGAACGTTCGGCGCGCGGAGCCAGTGACCGTCACTCCGTCCTTCACCGTCGAGTGGCAGATCGCGCACGTGATCCCGACGCGAGTCTCGCCATCGACGTTGGCGAACACGACCAGCCCCGGCACATCACCCCTGGCGGTGCGCTCGATGCCAACCGCTGCCGCGAGCTCGGGCCGGGTCAGGCCGTGCTCCATGAACACCTCGGCCCGCATCGGGTACTCGAAGAACACGCGGCGGCCGAGCGCGACCCAGCCGGCCATCGTCGTCGGCTCGACGCCGTCCCACATCGGCACGTGATCGGCCGCCACGGCGGGCAGCTCTCCGCGCGCGAGCTGCACCGCGAGCTCCGCGGTCACCGGTCGCGACCGCGGCGTCCACACCGGCAGCATGTCCCAGCCGCGTTCGCCGAGGCCATACGAGGCGAGGCGGACGCGCGAGTAGACGTTGCCGTGATTGGTGAGCGCGGTCTCGAGCGCGGCGCGCCGGTACGGTGTGTCATCGATGAACCGCCGGCCCTCGCGCAGGAGCCAGGCGTCGGACCACGGTGGTGGCTCGACGACGACGGGCGTCGGAGCGACGGGATCCGGGTCTGCTGGCGCGGCTGGCTTGCTCGAGCAGCCGATCGCGAGGATCAGGACGAGCGGAGCTGTCGCGCGCATTCGATCGAGTCTAGCCGGCCGCCGCGCGCTGTGCCGCGAGCTTCTTGCGCTCGTCGGGATTCTCGTCGAGCCAGGCCTGGAGGCTCTCCTGCGTGATCTCGACGACGAGGTCTTGATCTCCGACCTTGCACTGGCACCCGAGGCGCGACTCGCGACGGACGTCAAACGCCCGGTCCATGATGTCGTTCTCCTTGTCGGAGATCTCGGCGAGGGAGTCGAAGCCCTCCTCGACGTAGACGTGACAGGTCGAGCACGCGAGGTTGCCACCGCACGCATGGCCGACGCGCGCGCCGTGCTCCTCGGCAACGTCGAGGATCGACAGCCCCTTGCGGACATCGACCGTGAGCGGCCCGGTGGAGTGCGCTCCGATTGGATTCTTGAACGTGATCTTCGGCATGACTATGCGCCGACCTTGCGGGCGGCCTCCTCGAGGGCGACGCCCTGGAACTGTGCGGTGATCGCGCGGTTCATCCGGCGCTGCGCGAACGGCTTGGTCGCGAGGTCGAGACCCTCGATCGCGTGGCG
>JAYUYE010000614.1:0-3933 GCA_043752985.1 Myxococcales bacterium | reverse complement strand
AGCAGGCGGAGCGTTGCATGCCCTTTGCTTCGAGCTCCGGCGTTGACCGCCAGGTCTCGGCGAAGTCGAGCTTGCCCGTGTAGAACTGCCGCGACCGTTCGAGGTCGCGCACGTAGTAGTGGATGCCTTCGAGGCGCTTGATTCCGAGTGGGGCGAGCTTCGTCATAGGTCCTTCACTGCTCAAGCGGGCTTCACGGCATCGGGCTGACGGTCGGGGGCGGCGTCGACGAAGGCGGGGAGAGCGAGGCAGCGCGCTTCGATCTCGAGAAGCCGTTTCAGATTTTCGGGGCTGCCGTTCGTGCTCGGCAGAAAGCCGGCGGGGCCGAGCACGCCGAACCGCCGTGCGGACGCGAGCTGCGGGATCAGGCAGCAATCGGCGATCGAGGGCGCGTCACCGACGCAAAATTGACCGGCGGTCTCGGCGGTCGCACGCCCGAACGCCACGATGCCGTCGGTGATGAACCCCTTGGTCCACACGGCCTCGGCGACGCCGAGCGCCTTGATCTTGTTGGTCGTCGTCAGATTCTGGTGCGGCTGGATCCCCGAGTTGATGATCTCGGCGAGGCCACGTGCCCGCGCGCGGAGGTACAGATCGCGCGGCAGAATCGGCACTTCAGGAAATCTCTCGTCGAGGTATTCGAGGATCGGTAGCGACTGGTGGATTGTATGAACGGACCCGTCGTCCTCCGTGATCTCGAGGGCAGGGACCTGCGCCATCGGATTGCGCGCCATGTACGCGTCGGCGTGCTGCTCGCGCTTGACGATGTTGACCACGACGTAGTCGTACGGAAGCTTCTTGAGGCCGAGCGCGATGCGGACGCGATGGCTCGCCGACGAGCGCCAGTAGTTATGGAGGACAAGCTTCACCTCGTGGCTCCTGCAGTGACCACCCGCTGCACGATCTTCCCGAACGGACTACCGCCTGCCGCGTCGAATGCCTCGACCTCGATCGAGTCACCGACCGACATGAACGGCGTCGACGGCTTGCCCTGCTCGATCGTCTCGATCATCCGGCGCTCCGCGAGGCACGACACGCCGCGCGCCCGATCCGCATTCGAGACGGTGCCGCTGCCGAGGATCGTCCCTGTGGTGTAGCGGCGGGTCTTCGCCATGTGCTGGATCAGATCGCAGAACGAGAAGTGCATCTCGGGACCGGCGTCGCAGTCCCCGATCATCTGCGTGTTGTAGGTCGATCGAACCCGGAGGTGCGCGCGGCCTTCGCGCCAGGCATCGCCCAGCTCGTCGGGCGTCACCGCGAACGGCGAGAACGCGGTCGCCGGCTTGCTCTGGAAGAAGCCGAAGCCCTTCGCGAGCTCGTCGGGGATCAGGTTTCGCAGCGTGCAGTCGTTCGCGAGCATGACAAGCCGGATGTACTTGCCTGCATCGGCGGACTTCGTACCGAGCGGGACGTCGCCGAGCACGACGCAGACCTCGGACTCGTAATCGAGACCCCACGCTGGATCGTGCAGCTCGATCGGATCGCGCGGCCCCAGCATGTCGCCGGAGCCTCCCTGATAGATCAACGGATCGGTCTGCAAGGTCGCCGGCGGCTCCGCCTTGCGCGCCTTGCGGACGAGGATGACGTGGTTGAGGAAGGCCGAGCCATCTACCCACTCGAACGCGCGCGGGAGTGGTGCGCCGAGGCGATGCGGATCGAGTGGCGCGCCCTCGACGGCGTCATTGTCGAGCTTGCTCGCAAGCTCGCGCAGCGCGGGCTCCGCGGCCTCCCAGTCGTCGAGGGCCCGCTGCAGTGTGGGCCATGCGTCGGGCGACGGAATCGCCGTCTCGCCGTCGCGCCGAACGACCAGCAGCCGACCATCCCGGGAGCCATCGCGCAGCGTCGCAAGCTTCATGTCGGGGGCACCTTATGCCGCGTGTTTCGGGCGGTCAACCGAGCGTCGACGGGGCCGATGTCGCGGCCGAAACCGGGGGGGGGTGGTGCGGTTGCCCACCGATCTTTCCCGGTGACCTGAGGTGCCGCGGGTTGATACCCTGACCTGTGGGACCGTCTGTGATTCGCCGCGCGTTGGCGCTCGTCCTGGTGGTGGCCGGGTGCGGCCCCGACACGCAACCACCGCTCCAGACCGCTGCCCCCGGCGTGGTGTTCACGTACCCCATCGACGCCCAGCTCGACGTCCCCCTCGGGACGCGCATCGTCGTCACATTTTCGGATCCGGTTGTCACCAGCGCACTCGGGTCGATCACGCTCGAGGGACCGTCGGGCCCACTGTCCGCGATGGCCGAGGTCGTCAACGAAGGAAAGACCGTGCAGTTCACCGGCGCCGCGCTCGAGCCCGGGACCACGTATGGCGTGGTTGTCAAGGCGCCGCTCGCACCCGCAGCGACGAACGTGCCGACGACCGGCCCGCTGTTCAGCTTCACCACGCGGACCGCGCAGGCACGAGCGGCGACGCCAGCGCTCGTCGCGGTCAACGGTGCTCCCGCCGCGACTCCGACCACGTTCCGCCCGATGTTCGAGACCACGACGATCCGGCTCCTGTTCTCCGAGCCGCTCGATCCACGAACGATCACGCTCGCTGCGGGTGCGATCGAGCTCCTCGATTCGGTGACGCGAATGTCGATCCCCGCGACGCTCGTGTCCTCCGGTGTCCACGTCTCGATCGATCCGCGGGTGGACCTGACCGCGGGCGCGACGTACGAGCTGCGGGTCGGCAACCGGCTCCTTGATCTCGGCGGTGCGCCGGTCGCGCCGACGACCGTGATGCTCAAGCCGATCAACAGCCGCGGCACGAACCCGATCCCGCAGGTCCTGCGCGTCCGGCAACCGATGGATCCCGGTCCCGAGACCACGCGATCCGGTGCGCCGCGCAACGTCATCGTGATCGACAAGCCGCTGATCGGCCGCGAGGAGTCCACGCTGCTGCCCGCGACGCTCGCCGCGGAGCTCGGCGATTCCAAGATCCTTGGCGGTCCGATCGCGTTCACGATCCGCAAGGGCCAGCGCCTGTCGGCGACCGGCTTCGACATCAAGCTCGGCGGTGACATCCCGGTCGGGCTGTCGACCGGTGACATCCAGATCGAGATCCTGACCGACAGCGGCGGGCGGATCTATCGCAACCCGCACCAGCCGGCGGAGCAGCGTCCCGAGAACGACCGCGCGCCGCTCTACGTCGACCTCAGCATGGACGTGGCGGTCTACGCGACCGACGCCGCCGGCAACGCCGTGTTGACGCAGACCGTGCTCGGCGTGCAGGCGTCGGGAACCGCGGTCGGCACCGACGGTGTGCTCGCGATCGAGACCGTCGCTGCGATGGACCTCGGCCTGCTCGGAGTCACCCTGGCGCCGACCAACCTGGTGCTCGAGCTGATCACGGATGCCATCGCGAAGACCACGCCGGATACCAAGCCGCCGAGCGTCGTCGCGACCTCGCCAATCAACGGCACTGCCGAGCATATCGTCGACAGCGGCATCGACGTGATCTTCGATGAGCCGGTCGATCTCGATCGGCTGCGTGCAGGCGGGATCCGGCTCGAGACCACGGCCGGCACTGCGGTTCCCAGTGTGATCGAGAGCCACGGCGCGGCGATCGTGGTCCGCCCGATCGCGCCGCTCGCCTACTCGGCGACCTACCGCGTGGTGATGACCGACGTCGCGGACCTCGCGGGCAATGCGCTCGCTGCTCCCACGCCGCTCAACTTCGCGACTCCTCGTCTCGTCAGTACGAACGCGCCGCCGACCGTGCTCGGCATCCATCCCGGCGTTCCGTGCTCGCTGACGGGTGCGACCGCGACGACCGCGGGCCGTTGCTCGAGCGGTGCATCGAGCGACCAGCTGTATCGGCCGTTCACGCTGCCAGCGAACGAATCCGTGCAGGTCGTGTTCGACAAGTCGATCGTGGGCACCACCGCCACGCTCGGCGCGGCGTGCGGCGCCGGCAGTGTGCGTGTCGAGCAGCTGACCTCCGGCGGGAC
>JAYUYE010000613.1:0-3933 GCA_043752985.1 Myxococcales bacterium | reverse complement strand
CGGCGGGTACGCCCATCCGACGACCGCTGCGTGGACGGGCACCACGCAGTACGTGGTTGCCGTGAAGCTCGCGGGAACCGGCACGACCATCAATCAGTCGACTGCCGCATGCGCAACGTGCGCGCTGAGCGTCAAAGCCACGCTCGCATCGGGCTTCAAGGGGTTCGCCCAGGCCCTCGTCGTCGGCTCACAGCTGCTGGTGACGAGCGACTCGCAAGACATCAACCTGTCCACGTACGGTACGGGGGCGACTGCGACGGGCAGGGTGTCGACGTATGACCTGACCGGCGTCGCAGCCGCCTCCACGGTCGCGATCTTCTCGGGTGCCGGATCGCTCGCCAACAGCGGCGGGACGCTCTACGCATCGGCAGGCACGAAGCAGGCAAGGCTGACTGCGACTGCCACCACGACGGGTAGAAGCGTCGACCTCGAATCGAAGAAACCTGTCATTCGCAACCTCTGGCTCCGCTCGGAATAGGCTCGAACGCATGCGCACCACAGTTCGCCATCAGCGGGGCTTCACGCTCATCGAGCTGATGGTCGTCGTGGTCATCATCGCCATCCTCGCGGCGGTGGTCATCCCGAGCTTCCTGCGCGAATCGTCGAAGACGAAGGCCAACACCGAGGTCAACGCGATGTTCGCGGAGATCGGCGTGAAGGAAGAGCAGTACAAGATCGAGAACCACGTCTACCTCCTCGCGACGAAGTGTCCGCTCGCGCCGAGCACGGCCGGTGTCGTGTTCTCGTCCGCGTGTGGAGGGGCGTGGGCGACTCTGCGGGTCGCGCCGCCCGAGTCGAAGATCAGGTGTGCGTACGAGATCAATGCCAATCTCTCGAGCGTGCCCCCGGTGCCGCCGGCCGGCTTCACGATGACGGCCCCCGCGACGAGCTGGTGGTTCGTCGTCGCCGAGTGCGACATGGACGGTCAGGGTGGAACGAACGCGACGTTCTTCACGAGCAGCGTCGACACCCAGATCCAGAAGCGGAACGAGGGCAAGTGACCAGCCGGCGGCAACAGGGCGGCTTCACGCTCGTCGAGATGATGGTGGTGGTCGCGATCGTCGCGATCCTCGCCGGTCTCATGATCGGGATCACCAGCAAGCCGTACGGTGCGAACCCTCGCAATGTCTCCGACCAGCTCGTCCAGACGGTCCAACTCGCCAAGATGCGCGCCGTGTCGACGCGCAAGTTCCATCGGGTCGAGGTCACCGGATCCGCGGCCGCTTCGCCCGCCGTCCCGAACAGCATCGTCCTCTGGCAGTGGTCCGAAACGGGCATGACGAAGCCGGTCGAAGGCATCTGCGCCGCCGGTGTGAACTGCTGGCGGGTCGTCCAGCAGCTGACGCTGCCGAAAGGCGTGAAGATCGTCTACGGGAGCCTGACCGTCGCGATCACCGCCGGCAGCGTGACCGTGACTCCGAGCCCCACCACCGACTTTCTTGTCGACATCAAGCCGGATGGCTCGTCGACCGGCGGCACGATCTTCCTGGCCGACAACCAGAGCGCCCATCCGTGGCGCGTCCTGGTCTATCGCGCGACGGGCAGCTCGTACGCACGTGAGGGCTGGTAGGTGAGCGCCAGGCGTCCACAGCAGGCCGGCTTCACCATGATCGAGGTGATGATCGCGCTGCTCCTGACGGCGATCGCGATCGTCGGGATCATGTCGCTGTACATGTCGCAGACGCGGGCATCGGCATACTCGCGCCACACGACCGAAGCGACCGTGCTGGCGCAGGACGGCCTCGAGCGGCTGCGCTCCCAGGGTGTTCCCGCATTACCGACGATCACCGCGGTCAACGAACAGGGCGTCCTGGTGGCCGGCGGCCTCTACACGCGGACGTCGACCGTGAGCGCGCTCGGCGCGTACTACGACCTCAGAGTCACGGTTGCGTGGGACGAGAACGGGGTCCCTCGCAACATCACGCTCAATACGCGGAGGAGCAAATGAAGCGCGTCCTGCGGCCACGACGCTCGCAGGCGGGCTTCACGCTGATCGAGCTGATGATCTCGCTCGTGATGTTCTCGCTGACGATCGCCGGCGTGCTCTCGGTGGCCGTGACGATCACCGCGGGAAATCGCGAGCAACGGCAGTCGATGAACGCGGAGAGCTCGGTCCGTGTCGCGATCGACTTCCTCGCGGATGCGCTTCGCCAGGCGAGTCCCGGTGTCCCCGGCGGCGCGCTTCTCACCGACGCCTCGGGCGTGAACTGCACCGCAGGTTCGATCGTTGTCACGAACAGCACCGCCGCGCCTGACCGGCTCGACATGATCTATGCATCGGGTGCGGTCGTCACCTCGTCACGCTCGGTGCTCCAGGCCACGAGCACGTCGATCAATGTCAGCAACGTGAGCCAGTTCGCGGCGGGCGACCATGTGGTCGTCGCAGACGGGACCCAGGGCGTCATGTACCGGATCAACACCATCAGCGGAACCACTCTGAACTTCTCTACGATCTGCACCGGCCTGACGTGGACCACGGACTATCCGGTGGGATCGCTCGTGATTCGCGCCCAGCACGCCGAGCTGTTCATCCAGAACGTCGATGGAATCCCGACCTTGATGTTCGACCCGGACGGACCGCAAGGCTCTGATGTCGCCGAACCGCTCGCGGAGGGCGTGGAGGACCTTCAGGTCGCCGTTGGAATCGAGACCGGCGTTGACGGTTCGATCCTGGACAATGGGTCCGCCACGGACGAGTGGTTCTACAACGCCAGCGGTGACGTGCTCCCCGCAGCCGGCAGCGTGCGTGCCGTCCGGGTCACGCTCATCGCGCGGGCGAGCACCCAGGTCACCGGCGGTGTCACGCCCTACAAACGGCCGGCGGCCGAGGATCGCCCGATCGGCGCTTCGGACGGCTACCGGCGCAGAGTTCTGCGCTCGACCATCGAGATCCGCAATATGGGAGATTCGCCATGAACCGCATCCGTCGAGCGTCGCAGCGGGGCAGCGCGATGCTGGTCACGCTGATCATCGTCGCCGCGCTCCTCGCCGGCGGCACGGTTCTCGTGTCGATGCAGATGTCGTCGAACCGGGCGACCGAGGTGACGAGCACGGGGACAACCGCCCTGTACTGCGCCGAGGCAGGCATCGCAGCGGCGCGCCCGCTGATCGCCGCGAACTACAAAAACTGGAACGCGAACCTCGGGACCAACATCGAGCCCGCGTTCCTCGCGGGGATCTCGCACGATATCGATAGCGACTCCGTCAACGACTTCGTCATCACGATGAGGGACAACGACGACGAGCTGCTCACGGCGAACAACCCGGCCGTCGATCAAGATCTCCAGGTCTTCGTGACCTCGACCTGCATCAAGTATCCGGAGACGCCGAAGGTCGTCGTCGAGCTCCTGCGGTTCACCGGCACCGGCAACTGCTACAACGCGCAGCAGGGCGGCAACGCCGGCAACGGCAACGACAACGGCTGTATCTGAGCTACGGCCGCGGTGCAGGCGGCTTGTGCGCCTGCGCGTCGGCGGGAAGTGCGTGATGCGGACGCAACCGGACCTCGGCGACGAGCGGCCGATGATCGCTCGCGCGGCGGGCGAGGTCCGAGTCGCAGCGTGACAGCCGCATGAAGTCGACGTCGCCGCGCACGAAGATCGCATCGAGCGCGCGGACCGGACCCCACGCCGGGAATGTCAGCGGGCGGCGCTCGATGCCGCGAAATCCCGACGGTGCGAGGAGCTCGCCAAGCCCACCGTAGAAATCGTTGAGGTCGCCACCGACGACGACCGGTGTGTCGTGATGGAGGTGCGCGAACGGGTGGCAGTCGAGGAACTTCTGGAGCTGGATCTTGCGCTCGTAGCGGGCGAGCCCGAGGTGCATGTTGTAGACGTGCACGGTGCGATCGACGTCGTCGTGGCGAACGCGAAGCACGGCATGGAGCGCGCTGCGCTTCTTCTTGAACCGGATCGACAGATCGATGTTCGAGCT
>JAYUYE010000612.1:0-3934 GCA_043752985.1 Myxococcales bacterium | reverse complement strand
TATTCGACCTGCGCGAAGCGCGCGCGCGCCGCGAGATCGTCGAGGGCCTCGGACTCGCGGTGATCAACATCGATCGAATCATCGAGATCATTCGATCGAGCAAGGACACCGACATCGCGAAAGAGCGCTTGATGGCAGAGCGACTCGCGGGCCTCGACGGCTTCCTCGAGCGCGCCGGACGGCCACCCGATGAGATCGCGGCCGCACGCACAGCGGGGTTCATGAACCTCAGCGCGCGCCAGGCGCAGGCGATCCTCGACATGCGGCTCGGCCGGCTCACCGGCCTCGAGCGCGAGAAGCTCGAAGCCGAGTACAAGGAGCTGTGGGACCAGACCGACTACCTCGAGGGCCTGCTGGCTGACGAGAAGAAGTTGATGGCCGTGATCAACGACGAGCTACGTCAGATCCGCACGGACTTCGCCGACGAGCGTCGCACGCGGATCGTCGACGCCGAGGGTGAGATCCTGACCGAATCGCTGATCGATCAGGAAGACATGGTCGTCACGCGCACGCACCTCGGCTACATCAAGCGGACTCCGGTCCGCGAGTACGAGGCGCAAGGGCGTGGCGGTCGCGGCATCACGGGCGCCACGTCGACCGAAGGCGACTTCATCGTCGACATGTTCGCCGGGTCAACGCACGACCACCTGCTCCTCTTCACCGACAAGGGCCGCGCCTACTACAAGAAAGTGTTCGAGCTGCCCGAAGGGGCACGGACCGCGAAGGGCCGCCCGATCGTCAACGTGCTCGATCTGCAGGATGGCGAGCAGGTCGTCGCGATGCTTCCGTTCACGGACGACCAGTTCAACCGGGACGACACGTACGTGTTCTTCGCGACCCAGTCGGGCACGGTCAAGAAGACCGAGCTCAGCCAGTTCCAGAACGTCCGCCAGAACGGCATCAAGGCAATCTCGATCGATGACGGAGATCGTCTGATCGGCGTCGCGTTGACCTCGAAGACCGACGACGTGCTGCTGACATCCGCCAAAGGCTTTGCGGTGCGGTTCACCGAGGATCGTGCGCGCCCGATGGGCCGCACGGCCGGCGGCGTCCGCGGCATCTCGCTGCGCGAGGGCGATCGGGTGGTCGGAATGTCGACGTTCCCGCGCGAAGGCACGGCCACGCTGATCACCGTGTGCGAGCGCGGCTACGGCAAGCGCACGTCGCTCGCCGATTACCCGACCAAGAACCGCGGCGGCAAGGGCGTGATCACGATCAAGACCACGGCCCGCAATGGCCAGGTCTCTGCGGTCCGCATCGTCACCGACGAGGATCACCTGATCCTGATCTCCGATCGCGGCAAGCTGATCCGGCTGCGCGTGCGCGACATCTCGGTCCAGGGTCGCGCGACGCAGGGCGTGCGCTTGATGCGCGTCGACGATGGTGAGCACGTCGCTGCAATCGAGCGCCTGGCCGACCCCGGCGAGGAATCCGGGATCGCCGAGGGCGCGCCGATCGAGGCCATCGAGGACACCGACACCGTGCCGAACGAGGGCATGGAGGACGAGCTCGAGGATGGCGAGGACGAGGCCGAGGACGCGACGGATACCGACGAGCCGGACGAGCCCGAGCCCGAGGCGAGCTAGCCCGAGTGTCGTAGAGCTCGCGCTCTCCAGTGGGGGAAACCCGCTTCCAGATCGGTCCGGCGTGTGCGAGAGGCCAGCGCTCGAGCATCTGTTGCTCGAGATTTTGAAAGCATCTGAATGTTGAGAGAGGAAAGTACTATGAAGACACTTCTTGCTTTGAGCTTTGTGATTGTTGCCGGCTGCGGCGGCGGTTCGTCGTCCACCGGTTCGACGACCCCGGTGGCAGACAACGATCAGGGCGACCTGGGCACCATCGGGCTCAAGAACATGTCGAAGTTCGACATTTACTCGATCCAGCTCGCGCCATTCGACCAGTCCGGGTGGGGAACGAACCTGCTCGGTGATGACACGCTGCTGCATGGCGAGTCTGCGAAACTCGCCGTGTTCGAGTGCAAGAAGTACGATCTGCGCATGCTCGACGACGAGAACGTCGAATGCTTGATCGAGGACATCGATCTCTGCTTTCAGGACAAGGAATGGGACATCGACGACAGTGTCTTGACCGCCTGCGCGAGCGGTTGGGCGGATTGATCTGACACCTCGAGCGGCGGACCGGCGGCGGCATGATCGGCCGCCCGAGGTCGGTCGCGAAGGTCCTGACGATCTACCTGGGAAGCGGGTCGGAACGATCGCGCACAGCCCAGGCCTGAAGTACGCGCCTGGGCTTGCGTACGCGATCCAGACCTCGCACCCGTGCTCGCCTCGTACCTCGGCCCAGCGGACTGTCGTACGGAGCACCGCGTGGCCCCCCGGCACCTGGCGCCACGGAGCCTGATCAGTCGTCGGCGTTCACGGCACCCGGTGCCTGGATCAGACCACGGAGCGAGCGCGCAGGCGCTGGCCAACAACGATCAGGGCGACGAGCAGCGCGCCCGCGGCGAGCTGCGCCCACCAGCGGAGAAACCACGGAGCCTCCGAGGCGGGCTTCCGCGCGGACCCCATCTGCACGGTGACGGGCTCGAGGTCGTCACCACCGAAGACCAGCGTCAGGTCCTGCGCCGTGCCGTCCCAGTCGAGGCGAGTGCCGTCGAACCGCACGGTGTACTGCGAGGTCGCGAGGCGGACGGCCTCCTTCATCGCATCCTCGATCCCGTCGGAGCTGTGCGCCACTTGTGCTTGCGGGTGAAGCTTGACGATGGGGAAGCCGGGGTCGGAGAGCGCCCCCTTGTAGATGATCGCCGCGACCTGGATTCCTGCCTGCGCTGCGCGCTTGCGGAGACTGGCAAGCTGGACGACGGCGGCCTCGTTGTTGGTGTCGTTGCCATCGCTGATCACGAGCAGCAGCTTCTTGTGCGTCGGCGTCTGCTCGAGCTCGCCGATCGCGAGGGACGTCGCCTGCACGAGGCTCTCGCCGACGTTGCCGTGGTAGTCCTTCTGCGTGCCGAGCGAGCTTCCATCGAGCTGCGCGATCGGCCCGAGCGGAAGCTTGATCGACGGACGATCGTCGTACGTGATGACCATACCGAGGCTGCCGGGCGGCATCTGGTGCGCGAGATCGAGCGCGTCGATGCCGCGCTTGATCCCCTTGAGCGCGCCGAGGTAGCGCGTCGGCGAATCCTCGGACTCGAAGTCGTCATTGCCCATCCAGACCTCGCCACCTTCGACCACGAGCGCGATCGCGATCGTGTCCGTCCCGTGCTTGAAGTCGATGACCTCGGTGGCCGGCACCACCACCCCGCGCGGATCTCGGAGCGCGAGCCGCGAGACCGGTACGCGTGGTGCTCCTTGCACGACCGCGTCGATCCGGTGCCCCGGTGCGACCGTCATGGCGACGTCGACATCCGCTAAAGCGCTGCGACCAGACCCGAGCACGACCAAGAACCCGACCACCAGTTGCAGCTTCGAGGACATCGCATGGTTGTGCCAGACCGCCGACGCCGCGCCAGGGATTTCCGGGCTACGTTCCCACCTACATGACGACCGAGCGCAGCCAGGAGATCTTCGAGCGTGCGAAGGCCATCATCCCCGGAGGCGTGAACTCGCCCGTGCGTGCGTGTCGGTCTGTCGGCACGGACCCGGTGTTTATCGCGCAAGGTGACGGCGCGGCGATCTGGGACGTCGACGGCAATCGCTACCTCGACCTGATCGGGAGCTGGGGTCCGCTGATCCTCGGTCACGGGCACCGCGATATCCTCGACACGATCAAGGAGGTCATGGCGTTGGGCACGACGTTCGGTGCTCCGACCGAGGTCGAGGTCCGATTCGCCGAGACGCTGCGCGGCGCGGTTCCGTCGATGGAGATGGTGCGCGCCGTGTCGTCAGGGACCGAAGCGACGATGAGTGCGCTGCGCCTCGCTCGCGGGTTCACCAATCGCGCGAAGATCATCAAGGCCGACGGCGGCTATCAC
>JAYUYE010000611.1:0-3937 GCA_043752985.1 Myxococcales bacterium | reverse complement strand
CGGCGCAGTTCGCGTGGTCGGCCGCCGCCGGCGACCACGTCGAGATCGCGCGATGGCGTCCGTGAGCGAGCACGCATGAAGGTCGGCATCGTGCTCGCGACGCGCGCGGATCTTCCAACCGCGCAGGCGATCGCTCTGGCCGCGCGCCGCGCCCGTCACCAGGTTGCGATATTCGTGATGGACGCCGGCTGTCACGCGCTCGCCGCGGAGCCCGCGACGGCGGCCGCGCTGCTCGACGCCGATTGCGAGATCACCGTGTGCTCGAACTCCGCCGCCGGCCTCGATCTCGGCGACGGCATCACCCGCGGCAGCCAGGACGATCACGCAGCGGTGCTCGCAACCAGTGATCGCGTGATCGCGCTGACATGACAATCCTGATCATCGTGCAGTCGCGCGATCCGCACCGCCAGGCGGAAGGGCTCCGGGCCGCGCTCGGCGTCACGCTGCGGGGCGGCCGTGTCGAGGTCGTGATCGCCGAGCCGCTGCTGACACCGCTCGCCCAGCGGTCCGCCGCGACCCTGGCCTCGTTCGGTCATGTCGTCGGGGCCAACCTCTCGGAGGCGCTCGCACGCGCCGACGTCGTCGAGGTGTGGACGTGAAGCGGATCCTCCACCTCGTCCGTCCCGATGCGGTTCCGGCGGTTCTGGCCGATCGTGACTGGGTGGTGTATCTCAGTCCTGATCGCGCCCTCGGGATGCAGCTCGCACCACGCGGCGCGCCACCGCTTCCACCCGGCCCCATTGATCATGACCACCTCATCGTCCTCAGCTTCGCCGCCGACCTCGTCATCACCTGGTGATTCGAGTGGTGAGCCGACCAGGATCGAGGACATCCGCGGCGAGATTTGCCCGTTCACGTTTGTCCGGACCAAGCTCGCGCTCGAGGCGGTCGCGATCGGCGAGACCGTTCGCGTGGTGACCGACCACGAGCCCGCGAGCCGCAACATCCCGCGCAGCGCGACCGAGTGGGGGCAGGACGTGCTCCGGGTCACCGCTCTGCCCGACGGGACCTGGGCGATCGACCTGCGGCGCCGAGTGCGCTAGGTTTCCCCGAGATGTCCAAGCTCGATGACCTCCGACAGACCCTGTCCGGCTACGGCCAGGTAGTGGTCGCGTTCTCGGGCGGCGTTGACTCCGCGTTCTTGCTCAAGGTCGCCGCCGACACGCTCGGCACGCGCTGTCACGCGGTCACCGCCGTATCGCAGACGATGGCTCGCTCCGAGGTCGCCGACGCGATCGCGCTCGCGAAGGAGCTTGGCCTCGGCGATCGTCACCACGTCGTCGAGTCGCACGAGCTCGAGGTCCCGGGCTTCGCCGACAATCCCACGCATCGGTGCGCGCTGTGCAAGACCGAGCTGATGCAGGTCGCCGCACCGATCGCCGCTGCACTCGGCGGTGCACCGATCGCGCTCGGTACGAACACCGATGATCTCGGCGACGTTCGTCCCGGTATCGCGGCGGCGCGCGACCGCGGTGCCCGGATGCCGATGGTCGACGCGCAGATCTCCAAGGCCGACGTTCGCGCGCTGTCTCGCGAGCTCGGGCTCCGCACCTGGGACAAGCCGCAGCTCGCGTGTCTGTCGTCGCGGTTCCCGTACGGCACGCAGATCACGCCCGACCGGCTGCGCCGCGTCGATGCGTTCGAGGACGGCCTGCGCGACCTCGGCTTCCGCCAGGTCCGCGTGCGATTCCACGATTCGATCGCCCGGCTCGAGATCGACGGCAGCGAGCTCGCACGCATTGTCGACGTTCGCGAACGCGTGGTCGCGCTCGGCAAGGATCTCGGCTTCACCTACGTCGCGCTCGACCTCGGCGGCTTTCGCTCGGGCTCGCTCAACGAGGTTCTGCCGGCCGCAGCGCTCGTGCAGCTCAGGAGCCGCACGTCGTGATCCGTGCGGCGCTGGTGGTGGTCGCTCTGCTGTGCAGCGTGGCGGTCGCCGACCACGAGCAGCATCAGTCCAAGAAGGATCGCGCCCGCGCGGCGAAGACGCCGAAGCATCCGGCGCTTCCGCGAGCCGGCACCAAGCCGACCAAGCTCATCAACATCTACAACTCGTGGACCCACGAGTGGCTCTCGTTCGATGCGGCGGCCGCGCCGAAGCCGGAGACCGTGAACCGGTTCCTGCGCGATCACTTCACGAACCAGAAGACCACGATGGAACCGAAGCTGATCTCGTTTATCGCCTCGGCGGCGACCAAGTTCCGCAGCGACACCGCGATCGTCGTCTCGGCGTTTCGCCACCCCAAGTACAACTTGATGCTGCGCAAGAAGGGGCGCCAGGTCGCCCGCGACAGCCAGCATACCCACGGCAATGCGGTCGACTTCTTCATCCCGCGCACCGCCACGATGACGCTCCACGCGTGGGCGAAGGATCAGGCCGCAGGCGGTGTCGGCCTCTACCTCGAGAGCGGCTTTGTCCACATGGACACCGGCGCCGTCCGCTACTGGTCCGGCGAGTGAGCCGGCTCGTCGTCCTGCTCGCGACGTTCGCGCTCGGCTGTCGCGGGGAGCACGTCGGTCCCGCGACCTCGACGCCAGCGCCGGTGTCATGCACGCAGAGCTCGGAGCCACCGATCGGTGGCACGAGTATGGCGACCGTGCGACTCGAGGTCGCTGCAGACGCGCGGATCGGCATGTTCGCGCTGCGCTCGCTGCGTCCCGGGCAGGTCACGACGGTGCGCGTGCAGCGCTTTCATATCTGATCGGGCTATGCTGGCCGCATGTCGTGGTGGGCCTGGCTCGGCATCGCGGTCGCGGCGTTTCTCGTCATCGTGGCGATCCACGATCTGACGCAGAAGAAGCACGCGATCCTTCGCAACTTTCCGATCGTCGGGCACTTCCGGTACTGGCTCGAGGCAATCGGGCCCGAGCTGCGCCAGTACATCGTCACCCAGAACGACGAGGAGCGCCCGTTCTCGCGCGATCAGCGGCGCTGGGTCTATTCGTCGTCGAAGAAGGAGAATAACTACTTCGCCTTCGGCACCGACAACGACATCGAGCGGCCCGGTTACATCCTCGTCCGTCACAGCACGTTCCCGTTGCACACGCCGCACGAGGGCGAGCCCGGGTACGACCCGAGCCACCCGCTGCCCTGCGTTCGTGTGCTCGGCGGCTGGCGCGGCCGCAAGCACGCGTTCCGCCCGGCCTCGATCGTCAACACGTCGGCGATGAGCTACGGCTCGCTGTCCGCGGCCGCGGTCGAGGCGATCAACCGTGGAGTCGGGCTCGCGGGTGCGCTGCAGAACACCGGCGAGGGCGGCATCTCGGATCATCACCGCAAGGGCGGCGACATCATCTGGCAGATCGGCACCGGCTACTTCGGCGCGCGCGACGACAACGGGCGGTTCTCGATGGAGCGGATGCTCGAGAGCGTCGCGTCCGCGAAGGTTCGCGCGATCGAGATCAAGCTCTCGCAGGGCGCGAAGCCCGGTCTCGGCGGTGTCTTGCCGCGCGCAAAGATCACGCGCGAGATCGCGCGGATCCGCGGCATCAGCATGGAACGCGATTGCATCAGCCCGGCGAACCACACCGCGTTCACCGATGTCTCGAGCATGCTCGACTTCATCGAGCGCCTCGCCGATGCGACGGGCCTGCCGGTCGGCATCAAGTCTGCGGTCGGCAACCTCGACTTCTGGCGCGAGCTCGCCGTGCAGATCGACAAGACGAAGCGCGCGCCCGACTTCATCACGATCGACGGCGGCGAAGGCGGCACCGGCGCCGCCCCGCTGGTGTTCGCCGATCACGTCGCCCTGCCGTTCAAGCTTGGCTTCACACAGGTCTATCGCGAGCTCGCCGAGCGCGGCGTTCAGCACAACGTGGTGTTCATCGGCTCGGGCAAGCTCGGCTTCCCGGAGACCGGGTTGCTCGCGCTCGCGCTCGGTTGCGACATGATCAACGTCGCGCGCGAGGCGATGATGGCGATCGGCTGCATCCAGGC
>JAYUYE010000610.1:0-3943 GCA_043752985.1 Myxococcales bacterium | reverse complement strand
AGGTCCAGAAGACGATGAAAGACGGCATCGCCGAGCTCATCGTCAAGCAGAGCTGGCCAATGATGAAGGTCACGTCGGGCGCCTACACGGACGAGATCGAGGAGTCGACGCTTCAGGCCGTCCGCCGTCACATCGAGCCGTACGGTGTCGAGATCATCCGGTTCGGCGACTTCTCGATCACGATGGATCAGGCCGACAAGGATCGCCTCGACAAGCTCGTCGAGCGCATGGCCTACGTCAACGCATCGGGCGGTATGGCCGGCTACCAGCAGCTCGCACAGGCCGAGATGATGATGGGCGCGGCCGAGGGCATGAAGAAGGGTGGCGACGGCGGTGGCGCGTTCCAGGGCGCGGGCATCGGGATGGGCTTCGCGATGGCGGGCCAGATGGCCGGCATGATGGGCAACGCGAACGCGAATGGGCCCAAGCCTCCCGGCGAGACCCGCGAGCAGATCATGTCCACGCTCAAGCAGCTCGGCGAGCTCAAGGCGGCCGGCATCCTGACCGAGGCCGAGTTCGACGCGAAGAAGAAAGAGCTCCTCGCGAAGCTGTGAGGCTCGCGGGTCAGAATGCGCCGTCGGCTCGCGGACCTGATGTTCGAGCGCGGAGGACTCCTGGTTCTCACCGTGCTGGTCGTTTACGTCTGGCTCGCGCCAACCCACATCGTCGACGGTGACAACGCCGAGTTTGCGACGCTCGGTACGATTGGCGGCGGCGCGCATCCCTCTGGCTATCCGCTCTATGTGCTGTGGCTACGCGCAACGTCCTGGCTTCCGGGTTCGTCGCCCGTGCACGTCGCCTCGATCGCCACGGTGATCCTCGCGGCTGCGCACGTCGCGGTCCTCCACGCCGCATGTCGCGTATGGGGGGCGCGGCCACTCGCAGCGACGATCGCGACCGGCGTTCTCGCGGCAAGCCCGTTCGTCCTTCGCATGTACACGCAGGCCGAGGTGTTCGCGCTCAATGGTCTCATCGTCGCGCTGATCCTGTGGCTCGCAGCGACGAACGGTCCGCTGCGCGGCGCGTGGCGGGCAACGGCGCTCGGCCTCGTCGCCGGGCTAGGGCTCGCGAACCATCTGACGGCGGTGCTGCTCGCGCCGATCGGCATCCTCGGGGTTGTGCGCGCGGCTCGCGAGTCGAGCCCGCGCGCGGTGCTCCACGCAACAGGTGCGCTCGTGCTCGGGCTCATGCCGTACCTCTACCTGTTTATCGCGCACGAGAGCCCGATGTCGTGGCCGCGCCCCGAGGGGGTCGCCGACCTCGTCGCGATCTTCACGCGACGTGCGTACGGAGGCGCCGCCGGGTTTTCGGGCAGCGGAGCCGAGGTGGCCGTCACCGCGCAGCTCGGTCTGCTGGCCGAGACCGTGGGACGGACGTGGCTGTGGGTCCTCGCAGTCGTCGGGATCGTGACGCTCGGCTATCGGTTCTTGCGCACGCGCGACGGCGAGCCGCGCGCCGGCTGGATCGCGCTCGCCGCGTGCATCGTGGTCGCTGGCCCGCTGCTCGTGCTTCGGTTCGACGTCGACACCCGATTGTTCGGCATCTACATCGTGCGCCGGTTCCACATCCTGCCCGCGCTGCTGCTCGCGCCGGCCGTCGCACACGGCCTCGACCTCGTGTGGTCAGCGCTGGGTTCGCGGGTCGCGGTGCGAATCCCGCGCGGCCTCGCAGCGACGCTCGCGGCGCTGGGCTTCGTCGCGGCATCGGCACCGGGCTGGCCCCAGCTCGCGGCGATCCACTCACCGGCGCTCGAGGCCGGGATCGACGACATGCTGCACTGGCTCCCTGCCGATGCCATCGTTTTCGCGCACGGCGACACGATCTACACGGGCAGCCTGTACGCGCAGCTCGCGGAGCGGCAGCGACCCGACGTGGTGTTCGTGAAGGCGACTGCGATGGAGACGCCGTGGTACCGCGAGCGCATCGAGCAGCGCACCGGCATCGTCGCCTTGTCGCCGGAGCGGATCACCAGCTTCGCGCGCGGGGTGCTCGCAACGCAGCGTCCGCTGCTGGTCGATCCCGCGCTCATGGGCCTGCTTCCGGGCGTGGCCACCTACCCGTACGGCTTCCTGCTCCGCGCCTTGCCCCCCGGAACCAGCCCGCCGCCTCTCGCCGACGTCTTCGCGCTCAACAAGACAATCCTCGAGGGTCTTCACCTCGACTACCCGACCCCCAGCGTCCGCGATCTCCACGCGGCCGCGATGAACGCTCGCTACGCGCGGTGGTGGAACCAGCTTGCGGACACCCTCGCAGCGGCCGGAGAGCTCGAGGCCGCGGCCTGGGCGCAGCACGTCGCGAAGCAGCTCGCTCCGATGCCTTGACCCGTCGGCGATTCGAGGCGAGAACGAGAGCTCGATGTCCCGCCTCGACAACCGCGCGTACTACGACGACTTCGCTGGCTGGTACGAGAAGGAGCGTCACCTCCCCTACCACCGCATGCTCGACGATCTCGAGACCGAGGTCGTGGAGAGATACGGCACGGACAAGGACGTGCTCGAGGTCGGCTGTGGCACCGGCCTGATCCTCCACCGCGCGGCGCAGTTCGCGCGCACCGCGACCGGGATCGATCTATCGGGCGGCATGCTCGCGAAGGCGGCCGCGCGTGGCCTCTCGGTAGCCCAGGCGTCTGCGACGGCGCTGCCGATCGCGACGGCGTCGGTCGACGTCGCGTACTCGTTCAAGGTCCTCGCCCACATCCCCGACATCGCCGGTGCGATGCGCGAGATGGCGCGCGTCGTTCGCCCCGGCGGCTGGGTGATCGCCGAGTTCTACAACGCGCGCTCGCTCCGCCGCCTCGTCAAGGCGCTCAAGCCGCCGACCAAGGTCAGCGACCAGACGAACGACGAGCACGTGTACACGCGATACGACGACGCCCGCGCGATCGCGACCTACCTGCCGCCCGAGCTCGAGTGGGCGCACACCCGCGGCATCCGCGTGATCACGCCCGTCGCCAAGGTCCTCGAGGTCCCGTTCCTCGGGGCAGCCGTTCGCTGGGCCGAGCACCGGCTGGCCGACCTCCCGGGCGCGCGCGACCTCGGGGGATTCCTCGTCGCGATCTGTCGTCGACGGTAAGAGTCCGCCAGATGCGCGACTGGCTGCACGTCGCCGATCATTGCGAGACGAGAGTTCGCGACGGCGCCGCGGACCGCAGCTCGCGGTCCAGCCAGAGCGCGTGCCGAGTAGGTCGTTCAGCGGCGCAAGCTGTCGACCAGCGCACGGACTCGCCACACGAAGGATGGGTCTGCCTTGCACTCCGCGAGGTAGCGCTCGGCGGCGACGCGGCGCCCGAGCGCGATCAGTGCTAACGCAACATTGTATTTGTTAAGCGTGTTCCGCGGCTCGAGGTGCAGCGCGCGCTCGAACGCGACCAGCGCGAGGAGCCGATGGTTCGCCGCGAGCGCGACGGAGCCGAGCGCGCGCTGCGCGGGCGCGTGGAGCGGCAGCATGTACGCTCCACGAGTTGCCCAGGCGAACGCGTCCATGTGGTTGCCGCGCTCTCGCAAGAGGAGTGCGAGGTTGATCATCGCGCGCGGCTCGCCCATGACGGCAGCCTCGCGCATGGACTTGATCGCGTTCTCGCGCGACGCGCCGTGGAGCGTAAGTAGTGCCTTGCGCAGCAGGAGCCGCGGCGAGCGGGAGTGCCGCAGACCATTGGAGATCACGTCAAATGCGAGGTCGAACCGGCCTACCTCCATGACGCTCTCGGCGTACATGCCCCACGCGTTGCCATCCGCGGGGTGCGCGTCGACCGCGCGGCGCCACAGCGTCACGCTGTCGCGCCAGTTCGAGCTCGCATCCAGACTGCGGAGCGCACATGCGATCACGATCGTCGCGAGCAGTGCCCGGCGCGCGCGCGGGCTCGCGATACGCACAAAGCCGCTACCGAGTGCGAGCGCCACACCGAGTGTCGGAAGCATGAGGTCGCGGTCCGACACGACGCCAC
>JAYUYE010000609.1:0-3943 GCA_043752985.1 Myxococcales bacterium | reverse complement strand
CCGCCTCGACTTCCTTGCGCGGCGTATACGAGATGATCTGCGACGAGCGTGCGACGCACAGCTCCGGCGGCGTGAACACGAACAGCTGCGCGCACGTTGTCGGCCGCACGCTGTACACGGTGCACCGCTCACGTTCGTCGAGAAACAGACACGCCGTGGCCCAGTCCGCCACGGACGCCGCTTCCATCGTGTCGGCGCGGGCCCGCAGCTGGTCGCGCAGCTCCGCTGTATCGCGCCCCGTGCGCTTCAGCTCGGCGGCGATGACCAGCCCCTCGTACAGCCGGACCAGCACGTACGAGTCGCAGCACGCCTTGGTCGCCGTGCACGTCGAGCAGTGCATCGGCAGCGCGTGCTGACTCGAGACGGCGATCGCGCCGCGCGTCGAGTCGCGATGGTTCTCTGCGATCTGGTCGGCGAGCCAGTCGATGATCCTGTCCTCGACGACGAGCTCGCCGAGCGTCCTGATCGACTGCGTCACCTACCCATCGTACCTGCGCCCGGCTGATCTGGAGCTCCTGACCACCGACACTTCTCGACGTCGCCGATCGTCGTCGCCGCCAGCACGCACCGACGCCGCGCTTCCGACCACGTGTCCTGATCGCACACCGCCTCGACCTGATCGGGCATCGTCACGCGTGCGCGTTCGATCGCTGCGATCCGCTGCTTGCGGGCCTCGGGCTCGAGCCTGGCGAGCACCGCCGGATCGGGCTGCATCAGCGGCTCGACATGCTTGCCGACCGAAGCGCAGCTGATGTCGGTGCCGGAGTACCGCGGCCGAGGTTGCGAGGTCGCAGGCGGCGCGTTCTCCGGTGGACCGAACCGCGCACACTCCACTCCGATCGAGTACGCCTCGCTCGCTGCTGCGATGCACGAACGGTAGTCGATCGACCAGCTCTGCGTCCTGCATGCAGTCTCGACCTGCGCGGTGAGCGTCTGCATGTCGCGCGTGATCTGTTCGGGCGTGAGGTGTGCGAGGTCCGGCTGGGCCTGCATCCCGAGATCCGCGATGTGCCGCGCGATCGTGATGCACTCGAGCGGCGCACCGCTTCCCCCTGACGCGTTCGCGCCGCGTGCTGCGGACGAGCCGGTGCTCGCCGTCACCGCGGTCGGTGGCCCGCTGCCGCTCGCGAACCGCGCGCTGACGACCGCACTCGAGCCCTCTGTCGAGCTGATTTGCGCGGGCGCCGGCTCGGCACGTGATCGCTGGACGACAAGCGCCGTCCCTGTGATCGCGCCGGCGATGATGAGTGCTGCTCCGAACTTCTTGAACATGGTCGATCCTCTCGTGCTCGTGGTTGACGCATCGACCTGGGAAGAAACTCCGACCATCGCGATCGCGGCCACCACCGCGGTGACCAGATCACGCCGCGGCCGCTGCCGTCCGAGCGACCGCTCGACGAGGCCCGATACTCCGTCCGCGAGATAATGCCGGCCGCGCGACAGTCGCTGGTGCGTCGCGTCCTCGGTGATGCCGAGTGCCTGCGCCACGGCCTTCACCGACTCGCCCTCGCAGTAGAACAGCACCATCGGCTCGCGATATTTCTCCGGCAACCGCGCGAGCGCACCCGCTACCAGCAGCTCGGCTTCGTGCTCGCTGAGCGCATCGAACGGGCTGTCCTTGGTGACCAGATCGTGATCGTCGAGCGAAACTTCTCGTCCGCGTCGACGCCGCGCAGCTCGCGCGAGATTTCGCGCGATGCCACACAGCCATGCCGGCAGGCGATCGATCTCGCGCAGCGTCGCGAGTTGACGCCACGCAGTCACGAACGTGTCCTGCGCGACATCATCACTGAGCGCCCGGTCGCGCGTCCCGCTGAACGAGACCGCGTAGACTGCGCGTTGATAGCGCTCGACGATCTTGCCGAACGCCGCCGCGTCTCCGCCTCGGCTTGCCGCGATCAGCTCGGTATCTGTGGTCGCACTTCCCATGTCGCTCGGTAGTGCCGGCTGCATGCGATGTCTGACAACAAATCGAAAGAAAAATAAAGCCAGAAGAGACGGGCGGTTGCAGTCACACCCGGCACCGTCACGCGGCGCGGTGCAGCTAACCGCCGTCCCACAGCGTCGGAAACGCTTGCCCGGTCAGGCGCCCGTCGTCGTCGGTCGTGAAGATCGCCCGGAGCTCGGGCGACGGTAGCCGCTCGGGCACGAGCCGACACTCCGCATCCATCATCCGCACGACCAGCGTCTTGCGCGGCTTCGAGGTCGTGTTCTCGAGACTGCGATGAAAGGTCAGGCAGCTGTGAAAGCTGACATCGCCGGGTGCGAGCTCGATCAGGTGCTCGTCAGCTCGCGCGCGCGCCTGCAGCTCCGGCGGCAGCGCAGCGAACGTGTCCTCGACGCTCGTCCGCGCAAACGTCAGGTCGTCACCGCGCAGCCCCCACAGATGACTTCCACCGATGACCCGCATGCAACCACTCGCCACGACGCACGGCGTGATCGCGATCCGCGCCGTGACCACACGGGGCTGATCAAGATACGCGAGGTAGCTGTAGTCCTGATGCCACGCGATCGTGGCCGGGTGGCTGGCGGGCTTGATCAGCGCCGTGTCCTGCAGCAGCCGCACGCGCTTCGCACCGAGGAGCATCGCTGCAATGCGCGCAACGCGTGGATCGTGTGCACGACGCGCGATCGCCGCCGACGCATTCGAGATCCCCGCCGCCTCGATGAGGTGGGTCCCCCACGCTGCATACGCATGCGGCGGAATCGCCGCATCGAGTGCTGCCTCGAGATCCGCGATCTCGGAGAGCGGCACTACACCGCGGACGATCAGCCAGCCATGACTCTGGAAGAACGGCGTCTCGACTTCTTCCGTCACGGAGCCCCCATCGTAGGTCGGCCCCCGAAACAGACGACGGGAAGTTGTCGATTCCGGGCCTGCTCTCGTTCGCGACACCTCACTGTCGCTGGCTAATCGAGTGGCTGGTGCGCCGAGTTGTCACGGTCAGATCGCTCTGGTTCGCGCTATTGCCCCATCTTGACGCGGTACGTCGATTGCTCAGGCCGCAGGTCCTATGAAGTTCCCTTGCTTTGTCCTGCTCGCCTCGCTCGCTGCCTGCGCCACCGAGAAACCTGACCTCGACCCGTCGACGATCGATGCGATCGACATCAACGAAGGCAAGGAAGACTCCCTCCGGTTCCCCAGCCTCAAGGGCACGCTCGGAATGGGCGTCTCGACGACCGGCCGGGTCACGCCCGCGAAGTCCTATCACGCGTACGACTTCACCTACGACGGCCAGCCCGGCAAGGTCCGCCTCGACGCGCGCTCGACCGCGGGTCGCGACCTCGTCCTCGCCGCCTATCGCCGCACCGGCTCCGCCTGGGTGCTCAAGGCCTTCAACGATGACTGCGGTGATGGCTCCCTGAACTCGTGCATCACGCTGCCGTCGACCGCCGGCAAGTACCGCTTCGTGGTCACCACGTACGAGGCGCTCACCGGCTCGCCGACCACCGCGAATTACTCGTTCGCGATCAGCTGCAAGGACGGCGGCTGTCTCTCGCAGGCCTGCGGTGGACTCCAGGGTCTGCAGTGCGGCACCGGCGAATACTGCGCGTACGCGCTCGAGGCGATCTGCGGCGCGGCCGATCAGATGGGCACCTGCGAGCCGATGCCCCAGTTCTGCACCGAGCAGTACGATCCGGTCTGCGGCTGCAACGGCCAGACCTACGGCAACGCATGCGCAGCCGCCGCCGCGGGCGCCGCGGTCAGCGCCGAGGGCGAGTGCTTCACGGCATGCGGCGCACGCGCCGGTGACACGTGCAGCACCGAGCAGTTCTGCCGGTTCGAGCGCGGGGCGATCTGCGGCCACGCGGATGCCCAGGGTGCCTGCGAGTCGCGCCCGGGCGTCTGCACCGCGAACGTCGCGCCGGTCTGCGGTTGCGACGGCCAGACGTACAGCAACGAGTGCGTCGCGAGCGTCGCGGGTTCCGGCGTGCTGCACGA
>JAYUYE010000608.1:0-9507 GCA_043752985.1 Myxococcales bacterium | reverse complement strand
CGACCGGCTTCTCGAGCACGGCCGACGCGGTCAGCGTGTGCATGTCGGCGCGGCTTCGCAGCGGCTCGACGAGCGCCGGATCCTTTGTCAGGTGGGCGAGCACGTAGAGCCCGAGCTGATTGAAGTCGACCGACATCAGCAGGCACCCCGGAGGCGCGACGAACGCTCGCCGGATCATCGCCATCTCGGGCGTCCGGCCGGGGACGCGCCCGAGGTCGGGATTCGTGTTGATCAGGTGACCGGAGAACGAACGCGCCGGATGACAGCGCGAGTGAACGCGACCATCAGCAGCGATGCACTTGCGGAGTGCGATCACCCAGCTGTCGCGAAGCCGCCGCAGCAGGCGCCAGCGGATCACGAGCGGCACGATCGGATGTGCGTGCTCGATCTTCTCGAGTGCCTCGGTAGCGGTGCTCCAGCCCGTCTTGGTGTGACTCGCGATCGGAAGCCTGAGCTCCTCGAACAGCACCGCGCCGAGCTGCTTGGTCGAGTTGATGTTGAACGGATGTCCCGCGTAGGCTTCGATCTGGGTGGACAGCTCGCCCTCGATCACCGCGAACGCCTGCTCCGCGTGGTCGAGTGCTGCCGGCTCGACGATCAACCCGGTCAGCTCCATTCGCACGAGCGTGTCGGACAGCGCGAGATACTCGGCGAGCAGACCGCGGTCCACGGTCGGTGCCAGCGCGCTCCACACCGCCGCCGCCGTATCCGCGGCAAGCCCCGCAGCATCGGCTGCACGCTCGACCGGCAACGCGGCCCACGTCTTTCGCTTCTGCCCCACGCCTCGCACGGCCTCCTCGGCCGGCAACGCG
This sequence comes from Myxococcales bacterium, assembly GCA_043752985.1. Taxonomy (GTDB): domain Bacteria; phylum Myxococcota_A; class Polyangia; order Haliangiales; family Haliangiaceae; genus JABFXX01. The sequence goes on along the minus strand of JAYUYE010000608.1, from coordinate 8,695 downwards.
CGGCCAAGCACGTGCTTCGCGACGAGCGGCAGATCGTGAGGCGCCCAGTTGCTCGGCTGCGTGAGATGCGACGCGCACGCCGAATCTCCCACGATGCCAGCCAGCGGCACACCTGCGCTGCGTAGCGCGACGCAGGTTCCGACGAGATCATGGCCAAGCTTGTGCGCACTCGCGTCCTCGAGCCACGGCACCAGCGCCGGCCACGCTGCACCGCCGAACGGCACGAACCTCGCCTCGCCCGCACCGACCGAGAGCGCGATCCCGACGATCGTCCCCGCATCCTCGAGGAGTGCGTGCAGCGTGGTCGGTCCGGCGAGCGTCGCGATCACGGCCTGCACCGCCTCTCCGGTCTCGCAGACGTCGACCCGGATCGCGCCACCATCCGACACCAGGAGCTCCACGAACCCGAGCCGATCGAAGGTCTCGTTGAGCACGGCCGCCGGAGGCTCGACATACGTCGCCTCGCCGAGCGGACGCGGCACGTGGCGCTGCGTGTCGAGCCGAGCCCGCGTGATCTCCCGAGCCAGATGATCCCGCGCGGCGCGCAACGCATTGCCGAGCCGACCCTTGATCTCGTCGATCGCGAGCACCGCGGCGTGGATCGAGCCGTAGGTCTCGAGCAAGACCGTCGCGCCCTTGGCGCCGATTCCCGCCACTCCGGGCAGCGTGTCCTCATCTCCGACGAGCGCGAGCCACTCCGCGATCTTATCGGGATTGACCGCGAAGCGCTTGTGCACGATCTCGGTGGTGTAGCGAGTGTCCTTGTTCGCGTCGTACCACCACAGCCGATCGCTCACGAGCTGCGCATAGCGCTTGTCGACCCCCACGACGATCGCATCGTCACCCGCGTCGAGCGCGGCCTGCGCATACGCCGCGACCACGTGGACCTCATCCGGCGCGACGACGACGTGCATCCCCATCGCCTCGAGCAACCCAGGGAGCGCTGGAAGCTGCGCCGCGAGAATTGCCGGCGACAGCGTCTCCGCCGCATGCGCCTCGATCACGGCGATCGCTCGCGCTGGCTGCTTGAACGCGATCACCCGTCGGATTGCACGCGCGACCGCGAACAGACCGTTGACCGGCTCGCCGCCGCGAGACATCCGGTCCGTCGGCACGAGCAAGAAGCCGCGCGCCAGCACGTTCGTCGCGGAGACCACCAGCGTGCGGTCGGTCATGCCACGGTCGGATCACGCACAGAGTCAGTTCTTGGCGACGGGCGAGAAGATCGCGAGCAGCTGCTCGAGGCGGATCGGCTTGACGAGGTGTGCATCGAAGCCGGCCTCGATGGCCGTCGCGCGATCGGACTGCTGGCCGTAGCCGGTCAGCGCGATCAAGGTGACCTTCTTGTGCTCGTTCTTCGCGCGAACGCGACGAGCGACCTCGAAGCCGTCGATGCCAGGCAGCCCGACATCGACCACCGCGGCGTGCGGAGCGAACTCGTCGATCAAGGTCAGGGCCTCGAGCCCATCCGCCGCCGTCCGACATTCGAAGCCGGCGCGCGTGAGCAGCGCGCACAGCATCTCGCGGCTGTCGTCGTTGTCCTCGATCAGAGCGATCCGGGTGCCTGTCGCTGGCGCCTTCTTGCGCAGCAGGACCGTAGACTCGTCGACATCCTTCGTGGTCAACGGCAGGCGCACGATGAACTGGCTGCCCCTGCCCTCGCCCTCACTGGATGCCACGATCGAACCGCCATGCATGCCGATCAGCGAGCGTGCGAGCGTCAGCCCGACCCCGATGCCGCCCTGTGCGCGTTCGATCGTCCGACTCGACTGTACGAACAGATCGAACACGGCATCGAGCATGTCGGGCGGAATGCCCACACCATTGTCGGTGACGCGGATGATCGCGTCGGTGTTCTCGCGAGTTGCCTCGAGTAATACCTTGCCACCCTGGGGCGTGTACTTCGCAGCGTTCGTCAGCAAATTTACACAGACCTGCTGCAGTCGCGCCGAGTCGCCGTCGATCGTCAGCGGGCGCGGATCGATGTCGAACGAGAAGTTCAGCCTGCTGGTGCTCATCAGCGAGCGGATCGCCGCAGCGGCCTCCTCGACCACGGTGCGCAGATCCATCGGCAGCTTGCGGATCTCGATCTTGTTCTGCGTCACGCGGCTCGCCTCGAGCAGATCGTCGAGCAGTCGCGCCATCTGATGCGACTGGCGGTCGACGATCTCGACCAGGCGCTTCTGCGGCTCCGGCAGGCCCTCGTCCCCGAGCAACTGGGTCGCTGTCACCACGGCTGCGAGCGGATTGCGTAGCTCGTGGGACAGCATCGCGAGGAACTCGTCGCGCCGGCGCACCGCCTCCTGGATCTTCTCCTCGGCCAGCTTCTGCGCGGTGACGTCTCGCAGGATGCCGATCACACCGACGACCTCGTTCTCCTTGCCACGCAGAGCGAGCCGGGTCACGAGGTCCCAGCCGCTCGTTCCGTCCAGCCGGGCCCGGTTCTCGAGGTGGTAGTGCTGTGGCTCGCCCGTCCGCAAGACGTCTTCATCATGATGATGAAGCTGCACCGCCAGCTTCGGATTCGGCATCTCGAACGGAGTCTTGCCGAGTGCGCTGTCACCATCTTCGAGGCCCAGGCGCGCTGCCATCGCCGGATTGGCACGGATGAACTTGCCGCGCGTGTCGCGGAAGTAGATCGCGTCGGGAACGCTGCTCAGCAAGCTGTTGAGCAAGTAGCGCTCGTGGAACAGCGCATCCTCGGCCGCCTTGAGACCGCTGATCTCGACGAGGGTGATCACCGCGCCGGACGTTCCGCCCTTCGCGCGATACGCGAGGATCCGCAAGAAGAACGAGCGACCACGCTGATCACGGACCTCGTGCTCGATCCGCTTTCCCGTGCTCAAGACCTTGCGAACGTCGGCCACGAGCTCCGGGTACTGCAAGTTGCTGGTGAACGTTGCGATCGAGCGTCCCAGGTCATGCGGCATCAGACTGAAGTTCTCGGCCGCCTGCGGCGTGAACTTGCGAATGCGCAGCTCCTCGTCGAGAAAGATCGTCCCGATGTCGGTACTCGCGAGCAAGTTATCCATGTCGTTCGTCATCTCGGTGAGCTGAGCAATCTTGCTCTGGTACTCCGCGTTGACGGTGTAGAGCTCCTCGTTGACGCTCTGCAGCTCCTCGTTGGTACTCTGCAGCTCCTCGTTCGAGGACATCAGCTCCTCGTTCGAGGCCTGGAGCTCCTCGTTGCCGGTCTCGAGCTGTTCGATCGCCGACTGGAGGTTGTCCTTGGTGTAGTCGAGCTCCGACTGGAGCGCGCTCAGCTGGTCGCGCGTGATCTCGCTGAGGTCGACGGCAACCTCCGTGAGCGCTGCCGGCCTCTCGGCGAGCGCCTCGAACGAGACCAGGATGTGGGCGACCTCGGTATTGCGCGGGACCACCCGGCGCATCGCCACGTCGTGGAACACGAGCTCCCCATCCGTCCTCACCGCAAGATTCTTGAACACGATCGGTGTCGCCGAGAGCAGCGCACGACGCAGACCGCCCGCCAGCACGAGCCTGAGGTCGTCGTCGACCTGATCGAGAATCTCCGCACTCTGTCGGCCCTCGCGCGGCTTGAGGAAGCGGCTCGCACCACCGAAGGCGTGGACGAGCTCGTTGCGGTCATTGATCAGCAAGCTCGGAGGCATGAAGTCCTGCAGCAGGACGTCGTAGGTGGCGAGCAAGTTGCCCATCGAGAACCGAGCGAACGGACTGTTGGCCGGACCGGGCGACGACGGTGGCTCGGCCGGACGTTGGCGATGCCGTGGGTCCACGGGCGTCCGGACGTCGCTGTGCTTGCGATAGATCCGCCACGTCTGGTCGACGGTCTCGAAGTCCTTCAGCAGCGTTCCCGGGCTCTCGCTCGGGCCGAGCAGCATGATCCCACCGCGGTTGAGCGCGAAGTGGAACTGGTTGAGCACCTTCTGCTGCACCGGAGGCTGGAAGTAGATCAGCATGTTCCTGCAGCTGACGAGATCGATCCGCGTGAACGGAGCGTCCTTGATCACGTTGTGCGCGGCGAACACGATCGCCTGTCGCAGCTCGGGGACGAGCTGGAAGCTGCCACCACTTCGGATGAAGTAGCGATCGCGGCGCTCGGGCGAGACGTTGACCAGTGACGCCTCGGGGTAGAACGCGCGTCCCGCGAGCTCGATCGAACCCTTGTGCACATCCGTCGCGAAGATCTGGAACGACTTGTCCGGGTTACGCGAGGTCAGCTCGTGCAAGAGGATCGCGATCGAGTACGCCTCCTCGCCCGTGGCACAGCCCGCGACCCACACCCGCAGGGGTCGGCCCGGGATGCACTTGTTCAGGAGGTCCGGCAGCACCCGCGTCTCGAGGAGATCGAACGCCGCCTCGTTGCGAAAGAACCGGGTCACGCCGATCAACAGGTCGCGATACAGGACATCGAGCTCGCCGCGCTCGTTATGGAGCCGTGCGAGATACTGCTGAACGTCTTCGACCTTCGAGAGCGAGAGGCGCCGCTCGATGCGGCGGGTCACCGTGCTCGGCTTGTAGTGCTTGAAGTCGATGCCGAACTCTCTCTCGAGCATCGCATACACGTCGTCGAGAGCCGCCGAGTCCGGCGTGGAGCGCGAGCGCTTGCCGGGGCTCGTTGGAGGTTGCGCGCGCGCCAGCCTCTGATGGCGCTCCAGGATCGGAGGCATCTGTTGCGGCGGCACGATCCAGTCGGCGATGCCGGTATCCAGGGCGGTTCGCGGCATGCCGTCGAACTGCGCACTGGCGAGATCTTGAACGACGACGAGCCCACCGGCCTCGTGAACATCGCAGATGCCGCGCGACCCGTCCGATCCTGTCCCTGACAGCACGATCGCAATGGCTAGCGCTCCGCAGTCCTGCGCGAGCGAGCGGAAGAAGACGTCGATCGGGAGCGTCAGCTCGTGTTGCCGATCGCGCTCGCTGAGCAGGAGCCGACCCCCGGAGATGATCATCTCCTTCTTGGGCGGGATCAGATAGATGTGCCCTGGCTCGACGAGCATTCCGTTCTCGACGAGCTGGATCGGCAGCTTGGTGTGGCGCGCGAGCAGCTCGTCCATCAGGCTCTTGAAGTCAGGCGACAGGTGCTGGACGACCACGAACGCCATCTCGGTCGTGGCGGCGACGTTGTCGAAGAAAAACTGAAGCGCCTCGAGCCCACCGGCCGACGCTCCGATCCCGACGACCACCAGCTCTTTCCCGGCCGGGACTACCAGCTCAGAATCAGAGGATGACTCGCTCTGCGCCGCTTCGACATTCTCCAAAGATCACCGCCCGCTTCCATCAGCTCCCGTGTGCAATAGCGAGCCCCGGCGGACCAGCTCCCCGGTGAGCCCCTGTGCCGCATGGTACGAGCGGAATCGGCACACCGTGCGCGTGATGGCCCGTATTGTCGGGGGGCTGGCGCTGGCCGTCCCCCGAGCCGCTACTGGACCGTGATCGATCCCCGGACCACGCCCATGGCGCATGCATACGTGGCGACCCCGAGGTCCCGAACGTGATCGCGAGGTCCCCGGCCTTCGTGGTAGAGCCGGCCCGGCCATGCACCTGCTCCTGATCAGCCTCGTCCTCGTAGCGGCTTGCAGCGACGAAGACACGGGCCCGCCGCCGCGCGAGGTCACGCTCGAGGCGGTGGTGGGCACAGCTGGCCTGTCGCAGGACGTGCCATTCGAGATTCCCGCTGGCACACGCTCGATCACGGTCGTGGTCGAAGGTGCAAACGACGCGCTCTATGCGCTGGGAGCGTTCGCGCTGGGCGACGAAGTCGAGCTGGTCCAGCTGCCTGCCGGCGCACCCGGTCCCGCGATGCAGATGACCTACGAGCAGGAGCAGATCGGTCAGCTCGCCGGTGATCTGTATCAGTCGATCCGGCTCGGAACGTTCACCCACGTCTATCCCTACCGGCCCGGCCAGATCGTCGTACCGGGAACCGCGGTTCTGCGCGTCGCCTCCACTCGGCCGGGCCCGGTCACCGTGCGCATCGTGATGCCCGAGGACGACGGTGCGAATGTCCTGCCGCTGAACCTCTACATCGTCTCGGACACGCTCGCCGACCCGAACACCCCGGAGTTCCGCGGCGAGGTCACCCGGCTGTTCGCGCAGGCGAACATCGCCGTCACGTTCAATGGCGTGGAGCGCATTGCGGGCACTGCACTCGAGCGAATCACCGACTTTTCGGAACCCCAGGAAGCACCGACCAGCATGGCGGCGATGCTGCCGGGTCTCGTCGCGGATCGAGTGGCGAGCGGGCTCGACATCTTCTTCGTCGAGGCCCTGCCCTCCGGCGTCGGCGGCCTCGCGCTCGGAACGCCCGGCCCACCGATCCGCGGCAGCTACTACTTCGGTGTCGTCGTGCGCGGCGGTTATCCTGCGGTCGAGCTCGCGCGAGTCACCGCCCACGAGGGCGGTCACTTCCTCGCGCTCCAGCACGTGCAGAATCGCGGCATCTCGGGCAGGACCTATCCGGACCCGCTCGACGACACGACGCCTGGCGCGGACAACCTGATGGAGGGCGGCACACTGCTGACACCGAACCAGGCCTTCGCACTGTCGCGCAGTGCGCTGCTCGTCCTTCCATGAGCGATGCACTGCCCGAGCCGCCCGACGTCGTGGCGACGCTCGTGGCAAACCACCGTGAGGTTCTCGCGTTCGTCGAGCGCCGCGTCGGGGATCGCGCGGTCGCCGAGGAGATCCTGCCGTATCGGTTCAGGCGCAACCTAGCGCAGCCAGCCGAGCTCGAGACCGAACGCGATCTGCGGGCGGATCGTCGTCGCGAGCCGGCCCGACGAATCGAGGTCTTCGCGAAATCCTACCCCGACTGACGGTGCGATCGAGATGCGACTCCTGATCGTGAATCGCCAGCCGATGTCGGCACGCTGTGACAGTGACGTCGAGCTACCGACATAGCCCATCTCGTCGTCGGTGAGCCGGGTGTGCCCGGCACTGATGTGCAGCGCCACGAAGGGCCCGCGCATGGGCGTGCGGCGGCGAATCCAGAACCGCGTCTCGCCGCCGAGTGAGAACGTCCGCGAGCTGAAGTCGACCCGTGCGCCGGCCTTCAGCCCGCCGAGCGCCACGACGCTCCAGCGCTCGAGGATGCGGCGCTCGTAGGAACCCGAAATACCGCGGGCGATCAGCGAGAGCGGCTGCGTCGCGATGACTTCTTCTCGAATCGGCTCCGCGTGTGCGGCGCCTGCCAGCGCGATGACGACGGCGAGCGCCTTCAGCTGCCACCGCCGGTCGTCCGCTCGAGAAACGCGCCGAGAGCGATCCACGCCTCGGGCGCCTCGATCGTCATCCCGCCCTCGTAGATGCCAGCTTCGTCGTGCTGCACGAGGATGTGCGCGCTGCCGGCGACGCGAAGCAAGCGCGCGTCGTTACCGGTCGCGACCAGCGCATCGCGCATTGCTTCGATGCCACCGAAATCGATCGCATCGCCCATCAGCAGGAACGGCACCACGCCCGGTCGTACGTGAAAGATCGGCGAGCCGAGCTCGTAGGCGTGCGGCACCTCCGCCGGTGACCCGCCGAAGATCGACTCGACGCGGCTCTTGTCGCGTTCCCAATCGTAGAACTCCACCATGTCCTGCGCGCCGGATGCGGCGACCACGGCGATGGGAGGCGCCACGGGCTGGCCGCCAGCAGCGTCACAATCGGTGGGCAGCTCGGGGTGATCCGACGCGAGACCCACGAGCCCGGCGAGGTGCGCGCCCGCCGAGTAGCCGACCACGGCGATCCGATCTGGATCGATTCCGTACTCGTCGGCATGAGCCCGGAGGAACGCGAGCGCGCAGGTGCAGTCTTCGAGGTTGTTGGGAAACACCCCCTTCGGCACCAGGCGGTAATTGATGCTCGCGACGACGTAGCCCGAGCGCGCGAGCCGCGGGCCGATGTTGAACGCATGATCCTTGTCGCCGGCCGTCCAGCCGCCGCCGTGGATGAACATCACCGTCGGATGGTTCACCGCCCCGTCGTCCGGGAGGTAGAAGTCCATCATCGTCGACGAGCCATGGCGATCGTCGTATGCGATGTCGGGGATCTCGGTCGGAGCGTTGCACCCGGTCGCGACCGCGACCAGGGACGCATACCGACCAAACGCGGACATCGTCGAAAAGCCTAGCGTGTTCCTCGTCGGGCGGCTCGTGAACGCGCTCACGCGGCCGTGATCGTCCACAGCGCGCCGATCTGGGTCCGCAGATTCTCGAGCTCCGACGCGAGGGCCGGATGGTGGTCGGCGTCGGCGAGGACGGTGTTGAGCTCATCGCGGCGTGCCGGTGCGAGCCGCTCCGCGATCGCGATCAACAGGATCGTCACGGCCTCCGCATGCTCGCTGCCCACGGCGTGCTCGATGCGAGAGAATATGGCGAGGTTACGGATCGCGGTGCGCGCCGTTCCGATTGCGGCCTGATGTGCGCTGGTGTTCGGCACGCGCACGAGAACATTGGCGGCCAGGGGAGCGAGGGCTCCCGCCACCTCCTCGACGCTCGCGGCAGGGTCCAGCCCGTCGACCGCGGCCGACAATCGGCGCGCAAACCCTTTGAGGTCATCGCCCTCACAGCTGAGGGTGAACCCGAGGGACACACCGTTGGCGCGCCGCTGCAACGCGATCCATCCCCGCGACTTACCCGTCGCTGGATCGACCGCGTGCATCGCCTGCCAGAGACGCTCGGCCGAGATCCAGTGTGACGGATACTTGAACCGCGCCACGTCGAGGACG
>JAYUYE010000607.1:0-3951 GCA_043752985.1 Myxococcales bacterium | reverse complement strand
GCGGTACCGCGCAGCCTGCTGACGTCGGGCAAAGCGGTCAGTGCTGCGGCAACTCCTACGACTTCTGCAACATCGGCGACAACACGCAGTGCGAGTGTCCGCGCGACGAGTGGGATCGCAAGGACTGCGAAGCACAGGGTGATGTCGTCGCGGGTGTCGCTCTGCTGGACGAGCTCGCGACCAAGTACTCGACGGTCACCCGGATCACGACCCGGATCTCGCCCGAAGAAATGACGTTCGACCCGACCTACGAGCGTGACTACGGCGCGGGGAACACGGGCAAGCTCGTCGTCCGCGGAACGCAGCCGAGCCTCGCGAGCTGCGCCTCGGACGTGATCGCCGACGAGCGCTACGCCGAGATCGAAGCGCTGCAAGGCTGCGCATCGATGTACTGCGGCGTTGCCGGCCAGTGCGTGACGACGGCAAGCGGCGCGGCGTGCGCGTGCATGCCCGGAGCAGTGGCGCAGCGGTTCTCCGATCTCGACGGCTCCCCGTCGGTGACCTGCGTTCCCGAGGTGCCGACGGTGGATCTCCGTGCTGGTGGCGCGGTGCTGCCGGACGCGTGTGCGGGCGTCAGCTGCGGCACCGGCACCTGTCAGGATCGCAATGGTGTCGCGGTCTGCGCGTGTCAACCGGGCACCGCAGCGCGCGCCGGTACGCTCGCCGCACCGCGATGCGAGCCGGTCGTGCTCGCGAGCCAGACGCGCGGTGCCGCAGACTTCAGCGAGTCACTGCGCGGCCTCGCGGTTTGCGCACCCATGCCGCCGAGCTGCGGCGAGGGCGGCTGGCTCGAGCACGTCGGTACGACACGTCCTGGCGTCCACTGCGGCAACGTCGATCCGCCGGCGGAGCTGACCGTTCCCGGCCCGAAGCCGGATTGTGGCGGTCTCTTCGGCTTTGGCTGCGGTGGCTGTCAGCAAAGCGAGGCACCGCTGCCGGCACTCGCCGGAGCGTGGATCGTCGCTGCGATGATCGCGCGCCGCCGCCGGCGTGCCCGGGCGTGATCACATGACCTCGCTGCTCGCTCGCTGCTCGCTCGTGATCGTCGCCTTCGGCGCCGCCGCGGCGTGCGGTAGCAACGAGGCCGTGGTCGCGATCAAGGAACCGGCCGCCAGCCTTCCCGAGGCGCGGATCCCACGCGCGCCGGGCAGGTTCTCGCCGAGCCTGGTCGCGATCGCGGAGACCAAGGGCAAGCCGGAGCTCAGCCTCGGCGAGCAGCTCGCCGACGTCGACAGCTGCGCCACCTGTCATCCCGACGCGGCTGCGCAGTGGTCGTCGAGCGCTCACTCGTTCGCGTCGTTCGGCAACCCGAGCTATCGCGCGAACGTCGAGCAGGTCCGCAAGGATCTCGGCAAGACGCCGAGCCGTCACTGCGGCGGCTGTCATGATCTCCCGCTGCTCGTCGACGGTCTGCTGACGGGGGACGCGCCGATTCCCTCGAACGATCTGCGCGCGCACTCGGGCGTGTCGTGCCGGCTGTGCCACGGCGTGCAGACCACCACGCACGACGGCAACGCGAGCTTCGTCTTGGATCCAACGCCGATCGATGCACCGATTCTCGGCGACGCCGCCTCGATCGCACAGCACAAGCGGCAGGTCACGACCAAGCTCGACGATGATCTGTGCTCGTCGTGTCACCGCGGCTTTCTGTCGCCGGACCTCTCCCTCCCCGTACACCTGACCGGCGTCGACGAGCCCGGTATGTGGCGTAGCTCGGCGTGGACCGGCAATGGCATGGCGCGGATCGACAAGGTCGAGCAAAAGACCTGCATCGACTGCCACATGGAGCGCGTGCCCGCCTCGACCGACGAGCTCGGCGCGAAGCAAGGCACGATCGCGTCGCACCGGTTCGTCGGCGGTCACACCTGGATGGCATCGATGCGCAACGACACCGAGCAGCTGCGCCTGACCCGCGCGAAGCTCGAAGGTGCCGCCTCGATCGATGTCGCCGGTGCTCGCATCGTGACCGGCACCTCGCGCAGCGGCTGGCACCTGCCCGCGGATGGCGCGCCGGTGACGCGCGGTACCAGCATCGAGCTCGACGTCGTGATCCGGAACCTGCTCGTCGGTCATCGGTTCCCCGGCGGCGTCCTCGATGCGCAGGACACCTGGGTCGAGGTCGAGGTCAGCGATCGCCGCGGCCGCCGCCTCGCCTCGTCGGGTACGACCCACGCAACCGACGCGAACGACCAGGACTCTCACGTCCTGCGCACGCTGGTCGTCGACGACTACGGCCATGTCCTCGAGGAGCATGAGGTCGCCAAGTTCCGCGCGCAGATCGCGACGCACACGATCGCGCCACGCGAGGCCCAGGCCGTTCGCTACGCGTTCGCCGTGCCCGCGAACCTCGCCGCCGATCAGCTTCCACTCGCGGTCACCGCACGGCTTCGCCATCGCAGCCGCTCGCTCAAGATGCAGGCGGCCGCATGCAGGTCGGCGCGCACGCCCGAGGGCCGCGCCTTCATCGAAGGGGCGCGGCAGACCCGCGACGTGGAGCTCGACCCGTGCAAGGCGCAACCGATCACGCTCGTCGCCGAGACCCGGATCGAGCTCGGTCGCGGCGCGACACCCACGACCACACGCCCCGGATGGCAGCGCATCTACGAGCACGGGATGGCGCTGGTCTCCACGGTCGTCATCCGCCAGGACGAACCGCGCAGCGTGCTCGAGGCTGCGCTGCGCAGCGCGCCGGACCCGAGATCCCGCGCGATGGTCTCGGCGCAGCTCGGCTGGGTCGCCGCGAAGCAGGGGCGCGCCGACGACGCTGTCCGCCTCGTGCGCGAGGCCCGCGAGCAGCTCGCCGCCGCTGCCGCGAACGGGCCGGTGACCGACCCGCCGGTACTCGACGCGATCGTCGCGGACGCGTTCGTACGGCTCAATCGCTGGCAGGACGCCCTCGCTCCGGCGAAGGCATGCACCGAGCGCGCGCCGAAGAACACCGCGGCATGGGGTGTCTACGCGAAGGTGCTCGTCGCGATCGGCGATCACAAGGGGGCACTCGCCGCGGCGCTTCACGGCCTCGAGCTCAACCCGCGCGACCCGGACCTCCTGCGCAGTCAGGCGACCGCGCTCCTCGCACTCGGCGATCCACGCGCGCAGGCGGCCGAGACCGCGTACGTCCGGTTCCGCATTCCCGACGAGGCGGCCGGGCTCCGCGTCCGCTGCATCACGGGCAACGAGCGCTGCATGCGGCTGCGCAACCCGGTCCACACGCTGCCGCTCCGCCCCGACCGCTGAGTGCATCGGCCCTCGCGTCAGCACCCGATCGCGCGCGCGGTTTGACACGCGCAGCGTGCCTCATTCGACCCACGCGCGAGCGTCTCGACGGAGCTCGTCCATGCTGGCAGGGCTCGGCACCGCAACGTGATAGGTCGCACCGGGTTGGCGAGGCAGAAACGCTGGCCCTCCGCTGAGGCCGTGACGAATGAGCACGGGCCGCCGTCCTGATCTGATATGCGCCCCGCCCCCAAGGAAGGCTGGATCCTGGCCGGAGTTGTCGATGGAGTCCCTGCCCGGCCGGCACTCCTCGACGAGCTTGCAGGTATCCCTCACCTCCTGCGTCTCGCCTGCGATCTCGCCATGGCAGGCGCGACCCGGATCTTCGTCGTGTGGAGTGGTACCGCACCGCCCCCGTCGCTGGCAGCGATCACGGCTGACCCTCGACTCGCGCAACGAGCGACCCTCGAGGTGCCGCACGAGCTGCCCGGCGGCGACGATACCGACGGCATCCTCGTCGCGCGCGCCGATCGCGTGTACCACCGCGACATCCCGATTCGCGTCGCGAAGAGCTGGCAACGCTCCGACGTCCGGCTCGCGAAGGTCACCGGCGAGGAGCACGACGCGATCGTCGCCACCGATCGCCGCACCGCCCGGATCCTCGCGGCTCGGACACCGATCTCGGGTGGGCACGCGACCGAGCTGGCACGGCTCTCCGTGGTGCGCGAGATCGTC
>JAYUYE010000606.1:0-3954 GCA_043752985.1 Myxococcales bacterium | reverse complement strand
AGCGGGAACAACCTGCTGGTCGTCGGCTATCAGGGTGGCAACGCGAGCCCGACCACGATGAACGATGACTCGTACGGTCTTGTCCTGACGCTGCCTTGACGCACCGGGTGCGGGCGGACAGCCAGTGGCAAGAAGTCACGGCGCCGGCCTGGATCGCTGAATGGCGCGCGCCAAGGTGACTGGCGCGAACGTGCGGCGCTGCCAGATCGGCACGCGCACCGGGTTTCTTGCGCACAGCACCGAACCGCGCCAACACTCCGGGGATGCGATCGTTCGTGTTCGGTGTCTTCGCGGTGACCTCCGTCCTCGGCGTCGCACACGCGGAGCCCGATTCCCTCGACGATCTGCTCGGCCCGCGCGAGATCGCGGTCGGTGAGGCGATGCGAGCCAGCGCGACGGGCGCGACGTCGATCGGGCTCAACCCGGCGGGTCTGCCGCTCAACCGCGAGCTGGTGTTCGAAGGCGGTTACGGCTACCGGCAGTCCGACAGCGCCTCGTTGATCGGCGTCTCGGCCTGCGACTCGACGAACGCGGTCCCGGGCTGTTTCTTCTACAGCTACGCAGGATCGAACCCCGAGCTTGGCGGCATGACGATGAGCCGCACCGCGCACATTGCCGGTACGACATTGTCGCGGCAGATCTCGCCGCGCGTGATGATCGGCACCACGACGAAGTATTTCCGGTTCGATTCGAACGTGATGGAGGAGGAGAAGAAGAGCGGCTTCTCGTTCGACCTCGGCGCGACGATTCGGTTGACCGAGCTGATCAATATCGGCGTGTCGGGGCAGAACCTGTGGGGCACCGAGGACTCGGAGCACTTCCCTCGCGCGGTCGGCGGTGGTGTGCTCGCACGGCCGATCGAGATGTTTGCGCTGAGCTTCGACTCGCGCTGGAAGACCGATGGTACCGGCGCGCGCTACGGCGGCGGCGCGGAGCTGTTCCTGCGCTCGGCGAGCTACGGGTTTCCGATCCGCGCCGGTGCACTGCATGACAACGAGCTCGGCGGGACGTTTGTCACCGGCGGCATCGGCATCGCCAATATCAAGTGGGGTCTCGATATCGCTGCGCGCCGCGAGGTCAAGGGCGGCGACGAGACGCTCCTGCTCGCGAGCATGCGGTTCTACGGACCGCGCATGCCGGCGCCCGGCGTCCAGTAGTCACGCGCGCGCGAGTCTGCGTCGCCGGACCCGGTCGCCCGCACCTCGGATCGCGCGACCGGCGCCAGCGAGCATTCGTTGAAGGACGAGCCACATGGATCGGGGATACCTCGCGTCCGTCCCGGGCGCGCCCCCCTCTGATCGCCCTCACGTACGTGCGGCTCTGACCAGACCGAGCGAGGTCGCCCGGTCCAAACCGCGGATCAGCGCGAACGTTCGACCCTGACGCTCGACGTCGACGCGTTGAATTTTTTCCGATCTCCTCGACCAACACACGGCCAGATCGGAGAGCTTCTGCCCGCGCGGATCTCGACGAATTTGCAGTGCGCGACCACTGGTACGGGCGCTGCAAGGCTCGTGGTGCAGTGAAGGCGCTGGATCTGATGATGCGGTACAAGACCGTGCGACAGCGCTCGGTGGGCGTTTGCGCGCCGCTCTCGATCGAAGATCACGCGGTCCAGTCGATGCCCGATGCGAGCCCGGCGAAGTGGCACCTCGCGCACACGACGTGGTTCTTCGACCAGCTCGTCCTCGGTACGATCGCGGTCCCCAGCGTCGATCCGCGGTTCGGCCTGCTGTTCAGCGACGCCGAGACCTTCGGCCCCCACGTCGATCGCGCGCGGCGCGGAGGCATCAGCCGACCCTCGCTCGAAGACGTTCACGCGTATCGCGTCGCGGTCGACGAGAAGCTCGTCGATGCGCTGAGCGCCGAGCTCCTCGATGCGCCCGCGCAGGCAGTGATCGAGCTCGGCCTGCATCACGAGCAGCAGCACCAGGAGCTCTTGCTGACGGACCTCAAGCACGCGCTCGGCAGCCAGCCGCTGCAGCCGGAGTATCGCGATGATCTCGTTCGCTCCGACGGCGGGACGATCGCACCGCTCGAGTGGGTCGAGCTCGAAGGAGGGCTCGTGGAGATCGGCGCCGGCGATCGCGGGTTCTCGTTCGTCAACGAGCGGCCGCGGCATCGCACCGTGATCGAGCCGTTCTCGCTTGCCACGCGGCCCGTGTGCAACGCGGAGGTGCTCGCGTTCATCGGCGATGGTGGTTACGACGAGCCGCGCTTGTGGCTCGCCGAGGGCTTCGCGATCGCGCAGCGCGAAGGCTGGCGCGCACCGCTGTACTGGGAGCATCGCGACGGCATGTGGATGCAGTACGACCTCGCCGGCGTGCGCGAGGTCGATGAAGCCGAGACCGCGTGTCACCTCAGCTACTACGAAGCCGATGCGATCGCGCGATGGACCCGCGCGCGCCTGCCGACCGAGGCAGAGTGGGAGCTCGCTGCCGCCGGGCTGCGACCGCGTGAAGCCCATTGGGCCGACGACGACCGGCTCCACCCAGGTTCGGCGATCGGGGATGGCCTGCGCCAGATGTTCGGTGACGTCTGGGAGTGGACGCAAACCGCGTACGCTCCATATCCCGGGTTCCGTTCGCTCGCCGGCGTGGTCGGCGAGTACAACGGCAAGTTCAGCTCCGGGCACATGGTGCTTCGGGGTGGCTCCTGCTTCACGCCGCGCGGTCACGTCCGCGCGAGCTACCGCAATTTCTTCGCGCCATCCGCGCGCTGGCAAATGACCGGCGTGCGGCTCGCGAGTGACCGAGGTGCCCCATGACACATGGATCCGCAGCACGCTCCGTGCGCCGCGACGCCGACGACGATGTCCTCAGCGGTCTCCGAGCTCCGCGCAAACATTTGCCGAGCCGCCTGCTCCACGAGGGCGCCGGCGCGGAGCTGTTCGAGCGGGTCACCGCGCTCGACTCCTACTACCCCGCGCGGACGGAGCTCGCGTTGCTCCGGCAGCACGCGGCGACGATTGCGCACCACGTCGGTCCCGAGGCGCGGATCGTGGAGCCCGGCGGCAATGATGTCATTCCGACCCGGCAGCTGCTGACGTCGCTCGAGCGACCGTCGAGCTACGTTGCGATCGATCTCGCTCACGACCAGCTGCAGCGTTTGGCGCTGGTCCTGCGTGGGGCGAATCCGAAGCTCGAGGTTCAGCAAGTCACGGCGGACTATCTGCGCGGCATGGACCTCCCGGTGCCGCAGCACGAGTGGCGCCGGACGCTGATGTTCTTCCCGGCGTCGCGGATCGGTCACCTCGAGCCCAGCGAGGCGCGGGCGTTCTTGAAGCTGCTCGCCGACGCCGCAGGCTCCGAACGCTTGCTGCTGCTCGGTGCCGACAGCACGCGCGATCCGAGGCCCCTCCATCGTGCGTACGACGACGAGTACGGCGCGACCAGCCAGCTCAACAAGCACGTCCTCGCGCACCTCAACGCCACGCGTGGCGCGACCTTCGATCTCGATGAGTTCGAACACCGCGCGGTGTGGAACGATGCCGCGTCGCGCATGGAGCTGCACCTGGTCAGCATGCGACGGCAGGTCGTCCAGATCGATGACACCTCGATCACGTTCGCCGAGTGCGAATCGATCGTCACCGAACACTCCTACAAGCACACGCCGGTCGCCATGCAGGCAATCCTCGCGGCGGCAGGATGGCGCCCGCGCCACGTGTTCACGGCGACGCAGGTCCCGTATCGACTCTGGCTCTGCGAGCCGCTAACCTGGAGCTGATAATCGAGTACGGTCGCGAGCGATGGCGAAAGCAGAATCCACGCCCCTCGTCGATGCTGCGGCCGAGTTCGATACCGAGCTGTCGTCCTATGGACGCCTCGGCGAGCTGTTCCTCGCGGCGCCGCTATCGAGTGTGAAATACCTCGAGCGCGCCAATCAGCTGCTCGGCGAGATTGCCGGGTGCGAAGAGCGGCTTCAGGCAGCCGGACAGAAGCTGGTCAAGGCACT
>JAYUYE010000605.1:0-3958 GCA_043752985.1 Myxococcales bacterium | reverse complement strand
ATCCGGTTCGCGCACGCGGGGGCGGCGACGATCACTGTGTTCGGCTACGCAGAAGACGATCGGTTTGGAACCGTGGTCCAGCGGTCGAGCACACTCGTGATTCAGTAGCTCTCCGACCGAGGCGCTAGCGGAAGTAGTCCCACACGGCGATGCCCGCGGAGACGGTGTCGTCGGTCCGGAACAAGCCATTGCCACCCGCGACGAAGCCGGTAGGAGTCGCGAGGAGCGTTCTGGTCCATGCACCCTCGAACAATTTGGTCGTCTTCATCTCGGCATCCCAGAGATGGATCTGGTCACTGACAGCGAGCACGGCGCCGTCTCCAGCCGCGATGCACGTCGGCGAGTCTTCTGCGTAGTAGCGGCCACCTGCAACGCGAACTGCGTTCCAGCTGGATGTCAGCAGCGCGGCCGATTCGGATTCGTAGGCGTAGAGGTTCCCTGCCACGAGCGTGGAGCCCGCCGCGAGTACCGCGATCGCGGAGACCTTCTCACCGCTGAGGTCAGCGACAGCTCGCCATGCCGCCCCATCCCAGCACCAGAGCGGATGGAATGCCCGCGTGTCTTGAGCTCGACCACGATGGTCGAGTCCCGCACATAGCCGGCCGGCGCCGTCGTGTCCGAGCGTTCGTACGGGGGCGTCGAGTCCTTGTCCCATCGTCTCGAACGTAGTGCCGGTCCACCTTGCTACGTGGTTCGAAGCGGTCGTGAAGTCACCGGCGACGACAAGCTCACCCTCGTGCTCGATGATCGCATTCACCGATGCGTCAAACGTGATGCCGATCTGCTCCCACGCGCTATTGGTCCAACGCTGAACCTTTCCGCCGTCTCCGCCGGCGATCAACGAGCCGTCGGTTCTAACTGCGAGTACGCGGATCGCTTGGCCTGGATCGCCGAGCGGTGTCCAGCGCGCGCCGTCGAAGACTGCCACGTGATTCACGGCAGCGATGCCCGCAGCGCGGAACTGCCCAGCCGCGACCAGTTGTGCATTGAACATCACCGCCGTTCGAACTTCGCCGGACACGCCAAGCGGCTGATCCCCGGGCGCGAGCAATGCCTTCACGCCCGATGCGGTCCAGAGCGCGACGTGGCTGGTCGCGATACCACCCGCGAGATCGAAGCGTCCGCCTACGTAGACACCTTCAGGGGTCACGACCACGCTGGTAACGCTGGTTGCTTCATCGGACGCGTGGACGCCGCCTGCGGGCGAAGACCACGTTCCGTTCTCGAACCGAGCCAGGTTTTCCGCCGGGCTCGAGAACGTTCCTCCCACGAGGATCGCATCACCGTCGATCGCGATCGCGTTCACAATGGCACCTGCGCCGTCAACTCCGCCGCCCAGCGCGGACCAGGTTCCGCCCTGCAGCACTGCGAGATGCCCTCCGTCTGGCAGTACGAACGCTCCGCCGGCGATCAACCTCCCGTCCGAAGTGAATGCCAAGGCCCGGACCTCGCCCGGAAGTCCGGCACCAGCCTCCGCCCAACCCGATGGGCCTAGACACGCAACATTTCGTGCGGGTCTGCCATCCATTGCGTCGAACGCGCCGCCGACGCAGATGGTCCCTGCCGACTCGGCCACGGCGAGGGTGCGCGCATTGAATCCTGCGAGACGTGCGGTCCCCAAGACGACCGGGCCTGCGCTGCCGTACCGGACGACGCTCGCAGGCCCAACGTTGTTCCAGAGATCGCCGACAGCCAGGATCCCTGCGGGCGTGGCGAGTAGTTCCTCGAATGTCCCGGTTGGTCCGTCGATCTCGACCCAGCTCTGGTTGTTCAACCGCCGCAGTGGGCTCGGTGAGCAGAGATCGCAGCCGATATATCGCGATCCTGCGTAGATGACTCCATCTCGGTCCACAGCGAGCTGGGTGGCATCTGTCGATGGCATCGCGTGCCAGCTCGAAGCCCAGCGTGCGGGCCGAGATCGCACTGTGCCTGCTTGTCGAAACCATCCTCCGACCACGAGACCGTCAGGTCCAGCCGCGAGATCAACCGTGATGCGGTCCCTCTCGCCCAGCAACCCTGGCAAGTGAAAGCCGTCTCGCAGTTCGCCCAACGCGGGTACCGGCGGAGCATCTACCGACGCATCGGTGGTCGCGCGTGGTCCAGGACCACACGCGATGCCGAACAGTGCGAGCACGAGGAACGCGATGCCGACGGGCATGCGCAACCCTATCACTCGAATCCTCGTGGAATGCGCAGGGTTCGTCATCGGGACCGCAAGCGCGCCTCGGAGCGCTGACCCGCTATCGCGACGTACAGCTTGAAGGCTTCGTCTGCCTCTGTGACTCGCCCGAGCTGCTTCAGCGCTCGCGCGCGGCCGTCGATCGCCTCGGTCAGGTCCTCACGCTCAGCGATCACCACCTCGAACAGTCTCAGCGATTCCTCCGCGCATCCCATCTCCAAGAGCGCGTCGGCCTTGCCGAGAAGGGCTGCATGCCGGTGCTCGTCGCCGAGCGTCGAGATGCGGTCGTAGATCGCGAGCGCATCCGAGTGCACCCGCTCGAACGACAGCAGGCCAGCCAGGAGAAGCTGGGCCACTACATCGCCTTCGTATTCAGGTCGCTGCAGCATCTGGATCGCGTCGCGATTCCGGCCGTCGACCAGAACGTCTCGAAGCTCGGCGAGATGTTCGGGGAGGTTGATGCTCGAAGCATTGGCCGTGCCGGCGGCTGCGCGAACGTCCTTGAGCAAGCGATCGAGTTCCCGTCGAAGTAGCATCGCTTCGAGAAGCTGCGGCCCGCGCACGCTTGCACGCTCGAAGGCGTCTCGGGCATCGACGACTCGGCCCAGAGCCAAGAGGCTCTTCCCGCGAGCTAGGTGAGCGCATCCGTCGTCGGGCGAAACGGCGAGCCACGAGTTCGCGCTGTCCAGCGCCTCAGCGTAACGGCGCGTTCGAAGTTGCGCGTGGGCGCGAAGCTCGAGCGCCTTCTGATGGCGTGGAACACGCTGCAGCACTCGCTGCGCGTAGTCGGATGCAACGCCTGAGTCCCCGAGATGGAAGGAACATCGCGCAATCGCGATTTCGAGTCCGACTATGTCCGCGCCTTCGATCCGAACTCTCCGATACAGCTCAAGCGCCTCGTAGAAACGTCGCTCTTGCTCGAAGTGGGAACCCCGAACTTCGGCTTCGGTCCAGGCGAGCATGTCGACGTCCTCGGCGCGCTGGATGACCTCGTCGCGGCATTCGCGAAGGGCGAGCGTCTGAGCATTCGGGGCTTGCTTGGCTGTGGGCGTCGTTCGAGAGATCCGCTCTTGTTCGACGGCTTGCTCGAACCAGGTGACGGCCTTCTTTGGCTGTCCCAGCGCGAGATACCCGAGTCCGGTCTCGACGCAGTTCCAAACCCTCCGTGGAGGTCGTGTGCCGTGTGGAGGCTTGCGCCGGCCGCCGGCCGCGACGAATGCCTCGAGCAATTCCTTGAGGGTGGCGAACCGATTCGCGGGGTCCTTGGCGAGGCAACGATCGATGGCCTTCCAGACGGGTAGTGTCAGGGCCTCGTCTTCGAACGTGACTAGATCGCGAAGGAGTTGCCCGATGACAAACACCAGACCTCGGTCATCGCATCGAGGCCATTGATCGATGAGCTCGGGTGGCAGTCGCGCCGTCAACGCGGCGTCGCCCTTCGCCGGAACGAACGCAAGCCGGACCTCGCCTTCGAGATCGATCCGTCCGATGGGGCACGTGAACCAACCGAGAACGTCCTTGTGCACACAGGAGGACAGGAACTCACAGGTCCGCACGAGGTCGACACCCCAGCTCGCGAGCCGTGCCGCACCATTAGAATCGCCGCTCAGCGTGATCGGCGGATACTTCCAGTCGATGGCCGCGTAACGAAGCAACCGCTGGCTATCGCCGTTCTCTCCGACGGCCTCCAGGACGTTTGGATGTTTCGGCAGGGCGAGCCACAGTTGCCATAGCCGCTCGACGACGCCCCCCGACCCTCCCGGCGGCGCGAACTCCATG
>JAYUYE010000604.1:0-9536 GCA_043752985.1 Myxococcales bacterium | reverse complement strand
AGCCACGATCTCGCGTTTGACGGCGAGATCACCGCAGGACGCCGCTCGGTCAAGCGAATCACCAGCGTGCTGCCCGACGATCGAACGTTTCAGGGCTCCAACAGCTAGGTACCGCCTCGCGTACTCGACGAGGCCACCTGCATGCTATCAATGCAGGTTCCGCCGCCGGTCCCGCATGCGCCTCGCCCACTGCTCCGACCTCCACCTGCTGTCGCACGACGGCACGCGCTGGCTCGAGCTCGCGAACAAGCGCTTCATCGGTGCGATGAACCTGTTGTCGTCGCGCAGCCGCCACTATCACGTAGCTGCGTTCGAGACGATGGTCGAGGATCTCAACGCGCAGGGCGTCGACCACGTCCTGTGTACCGGCGACGTCACGAACCTCGCGCTCCGCCGGGAGTTCGAGTTCGCGCGCAGCAAGTTCGACAAGCTCGCGCTCGGCCCGCTCGGCGTCACCGTGATCCCCGGCAATCACGATGCGTACGTTGCCGAGGGAGTACCGCTGTTCTCCGAGCTGTTCGGCGACTTCGCGACGACCGATCCCGGGTGGGAGTGGGTCGAAGATCATCGCCACTCTGCCGATGACATCCTGCACTGGCCGATCGTCCGCGTCCGCGGTGACGTCGCGGTGATCGGTCTGTCGACCAGCCGCGCCACGCCGTGGTTCACCGCCTACGGCAAGGTCGGCCCGGGACAGCTCGCGCGGCTCGGCCACGTGCTCTCCGATCCGCGGCTTGCCGGTAAAGTCCGGATCGTCGCGATCCATCACCCGCCCGCCGGCACGCGCGCGGCGAGCCGGATCCGCGGCCTGCGCGACTACAAGGAGTTCGCGCACGTGATCGCGCACCACGGCGCTGATCTGATCGTCCACGGCCACGAGCACGTCGACATGCAGGAGCTGCTCGCCGGCCCCGGTGGCGCGCAGGTCCCGGTCCGGGGCGTCGCCTCCGGGACCTACCATCACAACAAGCCAGAACGGACCGCTCGTTACCGCATCTACGATATCGACGCCTCGGGGGTCCGTGGCGACCATGTGCGGGTGTGGGATCGAGAGCAGGGAACGTTCCACCCTGGCAATCCTAACCCTGGAACTTGACCTGGCTTTGCCTCGCTGAGATACCCACCAACCACTCCGAGGGAGAGCCGATGGGCGACAAGACCGCGGACGCCGACGCAATCGAAGCAGCCGACAAGAAGTACGTGATGCGGCCATGGCCGCACCCCGCGGGTGAGCCCGTGATCATCGCGCGTGCCAAGGGCTGCGTGGTCACCGATGTCCACGGCAAGGACTACCTGGACTTCACCGCCGGTTACTTCGTCAACAACGCCGGGCACTGCCACCCGCGGATCGCGGAGGCTGCCTCGAAGCAGGTCACCGAGGTCCTCCAGGTCTCGGGCAAGCACGGGACGATTCCGATGGTCCGGCTCGCGGAGCGGCTGATGAAGCTCGCGCCCAAGCCGATCTCCAAGGCGTTCTTCTCGACCGGCGGCTCGGAGGCAAACGAGATCGCCCTCAAGCTCGCGCGCCAGTACAAGAAGAAGCCAGACATCGCGTACCTCGAGAACGGCTATCACGGCCTGACGCTCGGCGCGCTCGAGGTCACCGCGAGTGAGAAGTATCGCGAGTCCGCCGGCAAGCCGATGGGCACCGAGAACTTCGCGATCCCCACCGCCTACTGCTACCGCTGCAAGTTCGGCCCGCACACCGAGTGCACCGTGCAGTGCCTCGACGGCGTCGAGGAGAAGCTCGCGTCGCGGCAGACCGCCGCGATCATCGCGGAGCCGATCCAGGCCGTCGGTGGGCTTGCACCGCCGCAGAAGTGGTGGGACCGCCTCGATCAGATCCGCAGGAAGCTCGGCATCCTGTTGATCGCCGACGAGATCCAGACGGGCCTCGGCCGCACCGGCAAGATGTTCGCCGTCGAGCACTACGGGCTCGAGCCCGACATCATGACCGGCGGCAAGGGACTGTGCGGCGGGGTTGGATCGCTCGGCCTGACGTCGGCGTCCGATGAGGTGTGCAGCGG
Organism: Myxococcales bacterium; assembly: GCA_043752985.1. Lineage (GTDB taxonomy): Bacteria > Myxococcota_A > Polyangia > Haliangiales > Haliangiaceae > JABFXX01. The sequence goes on along the minus strand of JAYUYE010000604.1, from coordinate 7,509 downwards.
GTTCTTTGGCGGCACCACGCCAACGAACGGCGGTAATGCCGTGTCGTCCGCGGGCGGCCTCGCGCTGATCGACATCCTCTACGACGAGGGCTTGATCGAGAACTCGGCCAAGATGGGTCGGTACTTCACTGAGGCCGCGTGGGCGCTCGAGGATCCGTGGATCGGCGACGTCCGGTTCACCGGCCTCCTCGGCGGCATCGAGATGGTGAGGAACCGCGAGACCAAAGAAGTCCTCGGCAAGGTGGAGATCGCAAAGATCAAGGATCTCCTGCACGAGGCCGGGATGCTGATCACGATCTCGGGATGGCACGGCAACGTACTGCGCCTGCAACCGCCGCTGTCGGTAACCAGCGCCCAGCTCGATCAGTTCATTGCCGCGCTGCGCAAGGTGCTGACGACCGTCCGCGGCAGCTGACGGTTTTCCCGGCCGCTGGCCGGGGTGGGCTCGTACCCATGTTGGTACCGACTTCAGATAGAGTGGCCGCCGCATGAATCTGTTCGCCTTCCGCAAGCACGCTGATCGGGTCCTCCACCCGGTCGTGTCGACGCTCGCGAAGCTCCCACTTCACGCGAACGCGTGGACGATGCTCGGCGCCGTGATCGGGCTCGTCGGAGGCATCGTGTTCTTCTATGGCCTGTGGTGGGAGGGCTTCGCGCTCCTGCTCGCGCGCGGCCTCGTCGATCACATCGACGGCTACAAGGCGCGGACGCACAACCAGCGCACCACGTTCGGCGCGGTCATGGACGACACCGCCGATCGATGGGTGCTCGGCATCATGTACGCCGGCGGCTGCCTCAACCTCAGCTACGACTATCCGCACATCCTGATCGTCCTCGGCTTCGGGATCACGGGCGCGCTGACGAACGTCATCATCAAGCTGTCGATCTACGCCGAGAGCCAGCAGGACATCTGGCGCAAGCAGGGCAAGATCGGCCATCCGGTCGACGTCGTCGGCCTGTTCGGCTCGGCGGAGTTCATCATCTACTACGGCACCGGCGTGTTCTTCACCGCGCTGCTCGATGACCCGCGCCCCATGCTCGCGGGCTGCTGGGCGGTTGCGATCATGAGCCACGTCTCGTTGCTCCAGCGCGTGCGGTTCGCGTGGAAGCGCTATCGGTTCATCGATCCGGGTCTGGCTCCTGGCGAGACGCCCGACGTCGAGGCGAGCTAGTCGTGGCGTCGACGGCAGCGTCGGCCCCGGCCCGGGTCGTCTCCCGGCTCAACCCGGCAAACGCTGTCACGGCGTCGCGGTTTTTTTGCTTGCCGCCGTTCGTGTGGGCGCTCCACAACGGCTATCACCAGTGGGCAACGCTGTTCGTCCTGATCTGCGGTCTGCTCGACAAGGTCGATGGTCTCGTCGCGAAGATCTTCGACTGCCGCTCGGTGTTCGGCGAGCTGTTCGACGCGATCACCGACGGCATCTGCTACGGGTTCTGCCTGATCCTGCTCGCCTGGTACGGCTGGGTGCCCGTGGTTCCGGTCGTCGCGATGATCGTGCTCGGGCTCGCGAACAGCGGCATGCGGATCATCTACGGCAAGCGCGCTGGCCGCGCGACGAACTACAAGTCATACGCGATGGAGCGCCTCGTCGCATACACCGCGTATTTGATCGGCTTTGGCACGGCGCAGTTCGAGGTCGACTTCTACTTCTGGCTCTATCCGCCGCTGATGCTCGTGGTCGTGCTCCACGACGCGAAGCGGATGCTGATCGACGCCGTGCCCGGAGCGAACGCATGAGTAATCAGCTCGTTTCACACACGGTGTTCGTGTGGTTCGTCAGCCTGATGACGGGACTCGTCGCCGCGACGTGGTTCGTCTACGACGCGCTCAAGCTGTGGTGGCTGCGCAGGGAAGACAGTCGAATCCCGATGATCCACGACAAGCGGTTCGGCTACGGGATCGGCATCTTCGTGGGTGCGATCGGTGTCCTCGGAGTTCTGAAGTACCACTTGTGACGCGGCTAGCGCCTGGCGAGCTCGAGCTGCTGACCATGTTGCAGGACAGAAACCCCACCGACACCGCGCACCGAGGCGAGCTGCGTCAGCCGCTTCATCGGCATGCTGGGAAGCCCGAGCCGCAAGTTCACGGTGCCCCAGTGCACGGGAACGAGTGCCTTCGCACCGAGCCGCTCGTAGATGTCGAGCGCGCAGTCGGGATCGATGTGGACGCCGCGATCGAGCGCCGTCCGTCGCGAGCGGTAGTACCAGACCGGCAGCATCCCGCCGATCGGCAGCAGCGAGGCGTCGATCTCGAACTGCTTGCCGATGTCGTTGAACACGGCGTGGTCGGAGAAATCGACGTCGCCCGCGTGATGGACGCTCGCGCCGTCGCCCTTCACGACGTAGCCGAGCGCGTCGATCGCGGTGCTCTTCTTCCAGCGTCCCTGGTCGTGGCGGGTCTCGACCGCGTGGACCTCGAGGCCCGCGATCTCGAGCACGTCGCCTGGGGAGACTTCGGAGACCGTGGCGAACCCGAGATCGGCGACGATGTGCTTCGCGCCGCGCGGCACGACCAGGTGGGTGTCGCGGTCGATTGCCTTGAGAGTCCAGCGGTTGAGGTGGTCGACGTGCGAGTGGGTGATCAGAACCGCACTGACCTTGCCGGCGGCCCGCGCCCGGGACCGGAGCAGCGGATCGAACATCACCCGGGACGCACCGAGCTGGGCGACCGCTGTGGCATGGCCAAGCCAGGTCACCGACGCCCCCCCGGGCGGCAGGGCGGCAGGTTCCCTAGCAGCGGGCTTCACGGTCCTGCTATAGCACGGGGCATTCCGTGCTGATGTTCCTGCTGATCGGCCTTGCGGCAGGTGCGCTCACGGGTGTGCCGATCGGACCGGCGAACGTCGCTGTGATCGATGCGGCGTATCGGTTCACGCTGCGCCGGGCGATCGCGGTCGCCCTGGGTGCATCGCTCGCGGACGGCATGTACGCCGCCGCCGGCATGCTCGGCGTGACTCCGCTGCTCCGCGCGTATCCGACGATCCCGCCGATCCTCAACACGATCAGCGGCATCATCTTGCTTGCCTACGGCTTCCTCACGGCACGCAGTCAGCCGGTGCAGCCCGCGACGCCGTCGTCGACCGAACCACTCGCCTCCGACTCGGTGGTCATGCGCAAGCAGATGTGGTCGGGCTTCTCGCTCGGCCTCGCCTTGATCTTGCTCAACCCCGCCGCGATCGTCACGTGGGTCGTGGTCATCGGCCCGATGATCCCCGACGGCGATAACTACGACGGAACGGCGTTCTCGGTCGGTGTCGTGGTCGGGAGCTTCTGCTGGTTCTCGCTCGTCGCGTACCTGACCCAGAAGGGCAAGAACGTCCTCGGCGACAAGGCCGCGTGGATCCCGCGCGTCGTCGGCATGCTGTTGATGGGCTACGCGGTGTACTTGCTCGTCAAGGCCGTGAAGTACGTCGTGACTTAGTTTTCGATCTTCTCGAGCAGCTCGCCGACGACTTCTTCGATTCTGATCGCGAGCGCCTTCGGAACCGGCGCACCGTCCTCGGCGACAAGCGACGACAGCCGGCGCGCGGCCGCGGCGATCTGCGCGCGCTGCTTCTCCTTGCGATCGCTCGCGCTCACCGGGAACACCAGGTCGCCGAACTTCTTCGCGAGCACCGTCTTCTCGAGGCCCTCTTCGAACGCGCCACGGCGAATCGTCGCGAGCGTCTCCTCGTCGGCGTGCCCTTCCCGCGTCGCTTTCTCGACGAACTCCACGGTTTGAATGCTCGGGATCGGCGCCTCGAAGTGATCGTTGCGCGCGCGCTCGATCACGCGCGGTGCACTGGTCTCGAGGAACCGGTAGCTGCCGAGCAGCTTCTGCACCGTGGAGCCGCGCAGGTGCAGCTCCTTGCGGCAGTACGCGTCGAAGTCGGAGAAGCCCCACTGCTCCCACAGTTTCTTGTCGTTGGCGCGGTTGAGGACCTCTGCCAGCTCGAGCCACGTCCGCTTGAACGCACGGGCCTTCTGCAGCGTGTCCGCCCGGACCGGGTCCGAGGACACCGCGAGCATCTGGTCTTCCATCGCACGGTCGGTCTTGGTCAGAATCTTTGAGGTACCCATCGCGTCGCGGACGCTACGCGGTGGGTCTGATCGTTCTCGCCGCGGGCACGGAAAACTGAGGTCGCACCACCGGATCACGACGAGTTACACTCCGGCACGAGTCGTGCTCTCCTCCGAGGGTCCCGTGCGTTCCAGCTACCTCCTCCTCGCCGTGTGTCTGCTCGCGGCCTGTTCGTCGAGCCGAGACGCGCTCACGGGCGCCCAGAACGAAGACGACGGCAATGGCTCCGGAGCAGGGACCACGCCGCAGCGCTGCCTCGCCGACACCGACTGCGCGACGGCCGCAGCGACGTGTTGTGAGTGCCCTGCGTTCGCGGTCCACACCAAGGATCCGGCGCATCGCGCCTGTACCGGCGTCACCTGCCCGGGCCGCGACGCGTGCCCCGACAACGTGCGCGCCGCCTGCGATCAGGGCGAGTGCGTGCTCGCGTGCGTCGAGATGGAGTGCACCGAGAGCTGCTCCGCTGGCTACACGATCGACCCGACAGGCTGCCTGTCGTGTGCGTGCGCGATGCCCGAGCCGGGCGGCTGCGCGTTTGACAGCGACTGCGTGCAGACTCGCGCCGACTGCTGTGGCTGCGATCAGGGCGGGGCGGACACCGCGGTCCTCGCCGGATCCCGCGCGGGCTACGATGCGAGCCTTGGCTGCCCGGCGTACCCGGCGTGCCCGAGCGTCAACGTCTGCGAGCCGGGGGCGACCCCGCAATGCGTCCAGGGCCAGTGCGAGCTCGCCGCGGGGGGCCTGCCGCCGGGGGCCTGCGGGCGGCCCGATCTCCCCGGGTGTCCAGTGGGCGAGACCTGCAAGGTGAACGCGAGCGACGGGGCCAACCAGCACGGGGTCGGTGTGTGTGGGCCTCCTTGACTCCCGGGGTGTCCTGCTCAAACCGACGGGCGTCGTGACGCGTTATAATGCTCGCTCATGAGTGACCCGCCTGCATCGGGATCGATGTCCCAGGAGACCCCTTCGCTGGTCGGCCAGGTTCTGGGCGGTCGCTACCGCCTGGTCAAGAAGCTCGGCGAAGGCGGGATGGGTGAGGTCTACGCCGGCCAGCACGTCCACATCGACAAGAGCTTCGCGATCAAGCTGCTGCGTCCGGAGATCGTCTCGAACAAGGAAGCGGTCAAGCGGTTCTATCAAGAGGCGCAGTCGAGCTCGTCGATCAAGCATCGCAACATCATCGCGATCGAGGACTTCGGCGAGCTGCCGGATGGCCGGATCTACATGTGCATGGAGCTCCTCGACGGAGCTGCACTCAATGATCTCATCATGCAGCCGCAAACGGTCGAGCGTCTGCTCAACATCCTGATCCAGACCGGCCATGGGCTCGCCGCCGCGCACGCGAAGAACATCGTGCACCGCGACATGAAGCCCGAGAACATCTACGTCACCGTCGGGCCGAACCGCGAGGACATCCCGAAGATTCTCGACTTCGGAATCGCGAAGGTCTCGGGCAACGACGCCCAGAATAACCTGACGCGGACCGGTACGATCTTCGGCACGCCGTTCTACATGGCGCCCGAGCAAGCGCTCGGGAATCCCGTCGACGCCCGCACGGACATCTACGCGATGGGCGTGATCATGTACGAGGTGTTCAGCGGCTCTCTCCCGTTCCAGGGCGAGTCGTTCATGGGCATTCTCACCCAGCACATCACGACCGAGCCCGAGCCCGTGCACATGCGCGCGGCCAAGGCAGGTCGCTCGCTGCCGCCGGGCCTCGCCGAGATCGTGATGTGCTGTCTGCGCAAGGATCCCGCGCAGCGGTTCACGACGATGGATGAGCTCGTCAACGCGCTGATTCCGATCTATCGCGGCATCGCGGGCGCGGGCATGAGCTCGTACATGGAGGCGTTCCCGGTCAGCTCGTCGCATCCGGTCGTGACGCCCGGACCGCTGACCGGCATGGTCGCCGTGCACTCGGCCACGATCGGCGCGATGGGGCCGCCGCCGGGGGGCATGCCATCGGGCGGCCATCACCAGGTCATGCACACGCCGCAGGGCGGGGTGCCTCCCGTCGTCGCGTCGCAGTCCGGTCTGTACTCGGGCTCGAGCTCGGCGGTCGGTGTTCCGAAGACCAGCAACGCAGGCCTCATCATCGCGATCTTCGCGGTGCTCGCTGTCGGCGGCGGCATCACCGCGTTCGTGCTGCTCGGTCAGAAAGACAACGGCGGGGGCGGCACCGGCTCGGGCTCGCAGATCGCGGGCATCGGGAGCGGCTCGGCCGGCTCGGGCTCGAGCGTCACGCCAGACAATGGCGGCTCGGGCTTGGGCTCGGGCTCGGGCTCGGGCTCGGGCGTCACGCCGAACACCGTGGGCTCCGGGTCGGACACCACACCGAACACCGCTGGCTCCGGATCCGATACCACCCCGCCCGACGCAGGTTCCACCGTGGCAACCGTTGGCATCGATGCCGGGTCCGAGACTCCAGCGCCCGTCGATGCGGGGGTGCTGGCACCCAAGAACGTGATGGTGCTGCTTGTTGCCAAGAATGCCCCCTCGTTCGAGGTCTGGGAAACTGGCATCAAGTTGTTCGACGGTCCCGACACTCTGGAAGTCCCCGAGGGTGGCGAGCGCAAGGTGATCATCAAGGCCAAGGGCTTCAAGGACAAGGAGATGACGTTCGGCTCCAAGGACCGCAAGCCGCCGAAGTTCGCGCTGACGAAAATCCCGGTTGTGAACACCAACACCTCGCACATACCGAATCCGAACAAGCCGAAGTGCAGCAACACCAAGGGCGATATCCAGCTGTCCTTCTGCAAAGCCGCGTACTGCAGCTCGCATACAGACAAAGAGAGTCAGAACCTCTGCAACATGGAGTGACGCCGCGCACGTGGCGCACCGACCCACCCGGGTCACACTGCTTTCGTCCCGTCGAGCTAGAGCTAGAGAAAGAGGAACCCATGCGCCGACAGATCGCTCCATCGCTCATCCGCTACGTGCTCATCGCACTGGCGTTTGTACTTGTCGGCCAGACGCACGCCTTTGCGGACGATCGCACCGATGCGCGAACGCATTACCAGGCGGGCGTGAAGTACTACAACGGCGGCGACTACCGCAGCGCAATCCGCGAGTTCAGCGCGGCGCAGCAGCTGCTCCCCGCGGATCTCAACAACTACAATCTCGCGCTCTGCTACGACAAGCTCGGTGATCCGGATCCCGCGGTGCAGTACTACCGCGCGTACATCGACAAGGTTCCGAACACCGACAAACGCGCCGAGATCGAAGCGAGCATCTCGCGGCTCGATGCAGCCGCGAAGTCAGTCGCGCAGAAGAAGGCCGACGAGGCGCGCAAGATCGAGGAAGCGAAGCGCGCGGACGACGAGCGCAAGGCGTACGAGGAGACCAAGCGCGCCGAGGCTACCCGCAAGGCAGACGAAGCCCGCGCCGCCACGGAAGCGCGCAAGCGTCCGCCGATGCCGGATAACGGCGGCGACGATGCTCCTCCGGTCGGC
>JAYUYE010000603.1:0-9553 GCA_043752985.1 Myxococcales bacterium | reverse complement strand
ACGGTCGCCCGATCGCACGCGCGAGCTGACCGTAGGTCCAGGTCTCGCCGAACGGAATCTTTTGTAGTGCGCTCCACACGAGCTGCTGGAAGTTCGTGCCGACAAGGTGGAGCGCGAGTGCAAACGTTTGACGCTCACCGGCGAAGAACTCGGTGAGCTGTGCCGCCGCGTCGGCGAGCACGGGCGTCGGTCGCGCGCCCCGCGGACCGGCGGGCATCGGCTGATCCGGCAGGTAGACGCCCGCCAGCTCGTCGACGCGCGCGACCAGGCACAGCTCGCCGAGCGGGGACCGCATCGTCATCGTCGTCAGCATTCGATCAGTCGAGACTGTTCCACAGGTAGATCACCGCAGAACCAGAAAAGTCGCCAGGCTTCGGCGCGCACCTCGCGCGGTTCGCGGAGCTACGGTCTCAGAGCGCGCCGAAATCGAGCTCGTGGTCGGACGCCGCCTCGGGTGCTCTGATCACCGCACCCGATTCCGGATCCGGATCGAGCTCGAGCGGAATCGGACCGCTGCCCGCCGCGAGCTCGAGCGCGTCGTCCTTGCGCGTGATGACCGCGACGAGCTCCGCGCGTGACGCCGGGTCGAGTGCCTGCCACTCCTCGGCCGTCATGCGAAAGCCCGCCACCGCAATGTCCCCCTTCATGGGACCACCTTCACCGTCGCTCGGCGCGACGGCAAGTTTTCGTGCTAGAGCCCTCGCGTGGGACGCGAAGTCACGCGGCGTTACATCGATCCACTCGCGCAGGTCTGGATCGACGCCGCGCGCAGGATCGGTTTGCGCGTGATTCGCACACCAGATACATATGCTTCTACGGATGGGCGCGGCACGCTGGCGATCGCGATCGCCCGCGAGCTCGACCCGGACGACAGCCTCGCGCAGATGATCTTTCACGAGCTCTGCCACTCGCTCGTCGAGGGAGAGCAGTCCTTCTCGGCCCCTGATTGGGGCATGGACAACACCGGGCCAGACCACGACTGGCGCGAGCACGCGTGCCTCCGCGTGCAGTGGGTGCTGACCGGGCGCCACGGCCTCCGCGCGCTGTTCGCGCCGACCACCGACTTCCGGGCTTCGTTCTGGGACGGTCTGTCGGGTGACGTGCTCGCAGATCGCACCGATCCATCTGTTCAGTCCGCGATCGCCGGTCTCCGCCGCGCAGAGCATTCGCCGTGGGCACCCGCGCTGACCGACGCGCTGCTGGCGACCGCACGGATCGCCGCAGAGGCCGCACGGTTCGCCGCGCCGCAGCGGGCTCCTGTGCCGCCTCGCGGCCCGACGCCACGCACCGCACACGCGACCTCGCCGTCAGCCGTCGCGGGCGCGCTCGAACTGTCCAGCGCAGAGCTGGTTCCGCTGTGGACCGCGATCGCGGCCGTGCCTGCCCCGCATCCGACCGGGCTCCCCGCGCGCGTGGCCATCGGGGCGCCCGACGCCTCGTGCGGCTCGTGCGCGTGGCGCTACGAGAGCCGCGGTCGCATCCGGTGCCGGCAGGCCGACACGCTGATCGCCGGTATCCGGATCGACGATGCATGGCCCGCCTGCGAGCGCTTCGAGGCCGCACTCGACTGTCAGACCTGCGGCGCGTGTTGCCGTGCCGCGTACCACTCGGTCGAGGTCTCGCCGCGCGATCCGGTCGTCAAGAAGCGGCCCGAGCTGATCGTGAAGCGCGAGACCTACCTCGAGGTCCTGCGCAGTGGTGATCGGTGCGCGGCGCTGCACGGCGGAGCGATCGAGGCCGGCACGACCACGCGCTATCACTGCGCCATCTACGACGACCGGCCACGGACGTGCCGCGACTTCACGCTCGGCTCCGAGCACTGCCTGACCGCGCGCCGCCGCGTCGGCCTCAGCCTCTGAGCAGATTCCCGGGCGCGGCGCCCGTCGACTCAGCCGCGCAACGCGAGCCAGTGCTTCGCCTGATCGTCGGGCAGCTTCGCGACGTCGGAGATCCGCGCGGCCAGCGCCTCGAACGTCCGGACCGCCGGGATCACGCGCGCGAACCGCAGGCCCGGCGCCTTCGGCCCGACCATCGCGAGCACGCGTGCGCCATCGCGCTCGCCGATCGTCCCGGGGAGGAAGTCCGCCGGCAGGCTGTGTGTTCCGGTTCCGCCGGGCGCCTTCCACGTGTGCACGCCATCGCGCGGCAAGCCGTCGCCTGGATCGATCGCCTCGACCGGATAGAACGCGTACGACGACGAGTACGAGCCCTCGCCGCGCTGCGGCCCGCTGCCCCCCATCACGTCGAGCACGTCACGCTTCGCGATGCCCGAGGCGTCGATCCGGGCGAGCGGGTCCGCGAGTGCCTCCGAGAGCAGCACCGTGAGCTGCCCCATGTCGACAACGCCGTCGGCGCGGAACGACCACGCCTCCGCGAGCTCGGGCACGACCACGACGAACGGTGCATCAAACACCGTCTCGACAAGCTGCACGAGCCAGTGCGAAGTCGCGGTGGTTCCGCCGAGTGCCTCGAGCGCCGCGCGGGTGGTTGGCCGCGCCTGGACCTCGCGCAGCACCTGCGGCGCGCGCGTCCAGGCAGCGACCGCGGGCCGGTACCAGGTCTCGAGCGAGATCCAGCCGTTGACAGCATCGACGTCCTGTTCCGCGATCCCGCGCAGCGTCTCCTGCGACAGCTGCCGATCACCGACGGGAATTGACTCCTCGCCGGGCTCGTCGGGCAGTGCGTCGGCCCGCTCGAGCAGTCGCCGCGCATGACCGAGCGATGATTCGATCGGCTCGATCAACGCCTGCCCGAGCCGCTCTGCAGAGCCGCCGTTCTCGATCAGGGCGCCACCGACCACCGCGATGTGCGCGCCGAACTCCGGGTCGGGATGCCCGACGCGCTCGATCACCCACGTCAACAACAGGTCGCGTGCGTCCGCGTTGTCGGAGCACGACTGCATCACATCGACCAGCGCGCGCATCCCTTTCTGGAGGTCGCCCTCCCGGAAGAGCTCGTTGGCAACGGACAGCGCCTGCGCGAGGTTCATGAACCTCGGTCTTAACACCGAAACGAACAAGCGCCGCGACGTCAGCGACATCGCGGCGCCCGGGACACGCGGGGGTCAGCCCTCGGTCTTGCCGCCCGGCGCAGTCGGCGGCCGCGGCCGTGGCGACACGATGTGCCCTGGCAGCTGTTTGACCTCGCCACCGCCGAGCCGCTGCACCGCGGCTGCAACGTCAACACCGAGGATCTGCTTGATCTGCTCGGACGTGATCGCGGCCTTGACCGCGAAGTTGCCGCCGCTGTTCGCAAGCTCCTTGTCGATGACGGTGAGCTTGTCGATCGCCATCTCGCCGACCGTGCTCATCATCGTGCCGACCAGGCTCGACAGCTTCTGCGCGACGAAGATCTGCCGTGCGCTGTCGCCGGCCTTCGACCAGGTCTCGCCGAGCGAGCGAATCGCAGAAGCAGTCGCCTTGCCATCCTCGATGATCTTCGCAGCGGCACCGCGGGCCTGCGCCATCATCTGAGACTTCTTCGCCTCGGCCGGCTTCACCCGATCCGCGATCAGCTGGTAGCGCACCTGCGCGAGCCGCGCGCGCTGGACCTGGACCTCGGCGGTCGCCTTCGCGAGCAGCGCCTGGACCTGACCCTTGGACTCGGCGACGAGCGCGCTCCCGCGCGTCTGTGCCTCGACCACGCGACGCTGACCCTCGGCGCGTGCCGTCGCGATCTGCGCGTCGACCTTCGACATCTCCTGGTTCATGAAGTTCGACGCCGAGTTCTCGTTCGAGAGCGCGTGGTTCTCCGCCTCGGAGATCCGCGACGTCTTGAGCAGCTCGGCAGTCTGCCGGCGGCCGATCGAGTCGAGGTACCCCTTGTCGTCGGAGACGTGCTGGATCTTGAGGTTGTCGAGCTCGAGGCCGAGCCGCGCGAGGTCGTGATCCGCCTCGTGCAAGAGCGCACCGGCAAACTTCTCGCGGTCCTGATTGACCTCCTCGGGCGTCAGCGTCGAGAGCACGCCACGCAGGTTGCCTTCGAGCGTCTCGCGCGCGACCTGCATGATCTGCTCGCGCGTCATCGACAGGAAGCGCTCGATCGCGTTCGCGAGCTGCACGGTCTTGCTCGAGATCTTGACGTTCGCGACACCCTGAACGTTGAGCGGGATGCCACCGCGCGAGTACGCGCCTTGAACGCGCAGCTCGATCACCATGTTCGTGAGGTTCATCCGATCGACGACCTCGATCAGCGGGACGCGCAGACCGCGGCCGCCCTGGACGACGCGATAACCGACGGTCTTGTCACCATCGCCCGTTGCGAGGCGACGGTGGCCACCGGAGAAGATCAGCACTTCGTTCGGCGGGCAGATGTAGATGATGCGCGAGACGATGAAGCCGATCAGGAGCAGCGCTCCGAGGATGCCGACGGCTCCGACGAGTAAGAGGTTCTGCATGGTGTTCTTTTCAGCTCCGCGCCGGGACGAAGTTGGAGGGGCCGGGATTCACCCCCGGACCCGGGGTGAGCGAGCCGTTTGAAGACGTGCCGGTGATGACCTTCTGGATGTCGACGCCGAGGGTCTTCGTGACCTCGTCCAGCAGCTTGCCCATGGTCGCCGGGTAGGACGCCGCGTACGACGGCAAGGTCTTGCCGTCGCCACCGTCGATCACGTTGACCTCGCCGATCTTGATCCGGCTCGCCGCCTTCGCGACGTCGCCGAAGATCCCTTCGAGGTTCTGCAACACGAACATGTCCATCGCCTTGCCGCCGCTATCGCGCCATGCGCCGGCGACCTCGGACAGCGACTGCGCCATCGCCTCACCGTTCGCCGAGATCGGTGCCGCGGCGCCTGCCGCGAGCAGCGCGCGAACCTGCGCTTCGACCTCGGCAGGGATCGTGACCTCGGCCTCGAGCCGGAGCTGCTCGAGCTCGCCGCGCATCTTCTGCAGCTCGAGCTCGGCCTCGGCGCGCGCCTGCTGGCCCGCGGCCTCGGCCCGGTTCTCCTCGGATCCGGCCTCGCCATCGACCTCTGCCTTGATCTGACGGAGCTCGTTTTGCTTGCGCTGCACGGCGGCCTGCGCGTTTGTCATCGCGACCTCGCCGCGTGCGCGCGCACCGGCCTCGGCCTGCTCTGCGAGCCGCACCGCATCGGACTCGGCGACCTCAGCCGTCCGCAGGATCTCTGCGATCCGCTGGCGGCCGATGCTCTCGAGGTAGTTCCGATCATCCGCGATGTGCTGGATCTTGAGCACGTCGAGCTCGAGGCCCATCTTCTCGAGGTCCGGCCCCGCCGACGATTCGAGCTGGCGAGCGAACTTGAGGCGGTCCTGGTTGATCTCCTCGGGCGTCAGCGTCGCGCACACGCCACGGAGGTGACCCTCGAGGGTCTCCTTGACGACGCGTGCGATCTCCTGCCGGCCCATGCCGAGGAAGCGCTCGATCGCGTTGCCAACAAACCGGCGATCGGTCGAGACCTTGATGTTCGCGATCGCGTGCACGTTGAGCGGAATGCCGCCCTCGGAGTACGCCCCCTGGACCTGCATCGGGACCGAGATCAGCGAGACATCCATCTCATGGACGCTCTCGACGACCGGGATCCGCATGCCACGACCACCGAACACGACGCGGTAGCCGACGGTGCGCCCGTCCGGAGTCTTGTGCTTGCGTCCGGAGAAGATCAGGATCTCGTTCGGCCTGCAGATTCGCAGCAGGTAGCGATAGAGGATGATCAGCACGAGGAGGACGGCGACGCCGGCCCCTACTCCGCCGACGATTTCAGGTGGGATCTTGTCCATGCGAACCTCCGGTTGAACGAAACACTCACGACTTAGAACTCACGACATACCGAACCGCTGGCGCACTCGCGCCCGCGGACCATCACCACACTCGACCGTCCAGCCCCTGCTGGACGGGACCGAAGTTACATCTCGCCCTTGGCGACGAGCAATGAACCGCGCTCGCCTTCTTCGACGATCAGGACCTGCGTCCCGGTCGGTAGCTCGGCGCCGGCGTCGTACAGCGACGCTACGAAGTCCTCGGACCGACCTTTGATGTCGACGCGCACCTTGCCCGGCTTGCCCGGGCCGACGGGGAGCGTGAGCGTGCCGGTCGTGCCGACGAGCTCCTTCGTCTCGACACCGCTCGACACGCTGTCCTTGCCGATCTTCCTCACGACGAACACCGCGATCGCGCCGGCAGCCCAGCCGACGCCGAGCGCACCGAGCGCCGCCACGACCTGGTTCGAACCCAGCTTCGTGAGCGCGTAACCGGCGCCACCGCCGAACGCGAACATGAACACCCAGAACCGGAGCGACGTGACCGGCGCGATGCCGAGTCCGAAGCCTCCGTCTCCGGCGCCGCCGTGATCTGTGTCCTTGCCACCCATCACAATTGACGCGAGGAGCAGCGTGACTCCGAAGGCAACGGCGGCGAGATAGAGTGTGGTCAACGGTGGCTCCTCTAGAATTACGATGCAGAGAATGTGATCACCGTTGCCATGTCGTGCAAGAGAATCCGACAGTGACATGTTGATGACGCTGCACCGCGCCATGGTCCTGGTGCTGGCAGTTAGCTGCGCCGCGACCCCAGTTGCAAGCGAACGCCCCCCCCCGTCCGTTCTCGGGAATATCGCCGGGAGCGCAGATCTCGACGGTGCTCCGATTGGCCCGTCCGCGGCGCGCGCCACCATCGTCGTGGTTCTCGCGTCGTGGTGCGAGCACTGCAAGCGCGAGCTCGCCGTGATCGCTTCGCTGCGAGCCGCGCATCCACGGCTACGGATCCTCGGCGTCAGCTACACGGCGCACGAGGAGTACGCGGCGCGCGGCAGTCCGTCCGCGTTGCGCGCATACCTCGCGGCGCATGCGCCGTGGCTCCGCGTGATCCCCGCGGATGACGCGCTGTTCGCCGCGCTCGGTTCGCCCCCTAAGGTGCCGACGATCTACGTGTTCGATCACGCCGGCGCGCTCGCCGCCCGGTACGACCGGCGTCACCGCGCGATGCCCGATGCGACCGAGCTCCGCGCGCTACTCGTCCGACTCGGCGCCTGACGACTTCTCGGCGCGGACGAAGTCAGTCACCCCGAGAACGATGACTGCGACCCTCGGGGCCGCGGACCCACCCGCTCACGGAACCTGAGAATCGATCCACTCGCCGACGACCTCGCCGAGCACCGGCAGGGTGACCGCGCCCACGCCGAGCACGACGGCATGGAATGCCTTGAGGTCAAACGTCGCCCCGAGCCGCTGCTCCGCGAGCGCACGCAGCCGCAGCATCTCGAGCTGCCCGACCTTGTACGCGAGCGCCTGTCCCGGCCACCCGATGTAGCGATCGACCTCGTTCGAGATGTTCGCCTCGGTCAGCGCAGTGTGCTCGCGCATGAACGCTTCGGCCTCGCCACGCGTCCACCCCTTCGCGTGCAAGCCGGTATCGACGACGAGCCGCGACGCACGCCACGCGTCGTAACTGAGCTTGCCGATCCGATCGAGATCGGAGGAGTAGAGGCCCATCTCGTCGGCGAGCCGCTCGGTGTAGAGCGCCCAGCCTTCGACGTAGGCAGTCGAACCATCGAGCTTGCGGAACGCTGGCAGCGCGCCGAGCTCCTGCGCGATCGCGATCTGCGTGTGGTGACCTGGAATCGACTCGTGCCAGGTCAGCGCCTCGAGCTCGAACCGCGGGCGGGTCTCGGGCTTGTACGTGTTCACGAAGTACTCGCCGGGCTTGCTGCCGTCGTAGTGCGGCTGGCGGTAGTAGGCAATCGTCGAGTACGGCGCCTCGTACGCGGGGATCTCCCGCATCACGCAATCGGCCTTCGGCAGTACCGAGAAGAACTGTGGGGTCGCAGCCCTCGCGCGGTCGAGCGCCTTCTGCGCCGCCGCGAGGATCTCCTCGCCCGAGGTGAAGTAGAGCGCCTTGTCCGTGCGCAGCCGGACGATCGTCGACGCGAGATCCGGCGTGCCGAGCACGCGCTGACCAAGCGCTGCGATCTCGCGATCGGTGCGCGCGATCTCGGAGAGCCCGAGCGTGTGGAGCTCATCGGGCGACATCGGCAAGCCGACGTGATTGAGGATCGTCGCGCGGTAGCACGCCTCACCGTCGGGCAGGCCTGCGAGGCCTTCGTGATCGAGGCGCGCTGCCGGCATCACCCGATCGCGGAGGAAGTCACGGAGCCGGGTGATCGCGGGCGCGATCTGCCCCGTCACCACAGTGCGCAGCTCACCCGCGAGCCGTGCACGCTCGCCGGCGGGCCACGGATCCGCACCGATCGCGACCTCCCATGCCGGCTTCGCCATCGCCCACGTCGCGACGGGCTTCGCGAGCTCGCCGTCGAGCTGATCGATCGCGCGCCGCAGCTTCTCCGCCGAGGTCACGCGGTTCGCGCGCAGACCGATGCTCAAGTTCGCGATCGTCGCATCGATGAGGCTAGAGCCTTGCCCGAGCCGGGCGATCAGGTGCGTCGCATCGGTTGGCTCCTTCACCGTGTGCGACTCGACGAGGTACGACAGCTCGCCGAGCAAGCTGCCGCCGCCGCTGTCGACCATCCACTCGTGGAACTTGCACGCATCGAGCCCGTGCTCCGCCTCGAGCTTGCCGCGCAGCATCGCGTGCGTGATCCGATCCGCGTGCCCGAGCGACGCCGCCTGGATCGCCTGGATCCGGCCGAGCAGCCCGTCGCGCTCTGCCGCGGCGCGGTCGATCGCGGCGATGTCGCGCGGCGCGAGGCGATCGTCGAACCGGTGATCGCCAAGTGTCGTGGCCCAGGTCGGCGCCCACGCCATCATGTACTCCCAGTGATCCGCGATCACCGCACTCAGTATGGGATCGGTGACTCCGGCGACAGCGTCGGCGGCGAGCGGCGAGCGATCAGGGACAGCTTGCATGACGTTCCTCGGCGAATTTCCACACGCTGACGCGGCGCACGCGAGCGCAGCACACACGAACGCAGCGCAGCAGCGGGGCATCCCCGAGCTATACCGTGAGGTATCCGTGCTATGGGGGCGAGCGTGCAAGTTCACCTGTTCGACGGAACCTACGAGCTGTTCCGCGCGTTTTTCGGCGCTCCTCCCGCACAGCACAACGGTCGCGAGGTCGGCGCCGCGCGCTCCGTGCTGCGCAGCCTCGCGGGCGTGCTCGGCCGCGGCGGCATCACGCACGCCGGTGTCGCGTACGACCACGTCATCGAGTCGTTCCGCAACGATCTGTTTCCTGGCTACAAGACTGGCGAAGGCATCGATGAGGGTCTGTTCTCGCAGTTCGAGCTCGCCGAGCGCGCTGCGGCGTCACTCGGCCTGCTCGTGTGGCCGATGATCGAGTTCGAGGCGGACGATGCGATCGCCACCGCGGCCGCACGCCACGCGACGGGTCCCACGGTCGACAAGGTCGTGATCGCGGCCGTCGACAAGGACATGTGCCAGTGCGTGATCGGCACCCGGGTCGTGTGCTGGGATCGCTGGAAGGACTTGACGCTCGACGAGACCGGCGTGATCACGAAGCACGGCGTCCTGCCGGAATCGATCCCCGATCTCCTCGCGCTCGTCGGTGATACCGCTGATGGCATCCCCGGCCTGCCCGGCTGGGGCAAGAGCTCTGCCGCGAAGGTCCTCACCGTGTGGAAGAC
>JAYUYE010000602.1:0-3968 GCA_043752985.1 Myxococcales bacterium | reverse complement strand
ACGTCCACGGCGAGCTCGGCGATGGAACCTCGACCCTTCGCTCCGTGACACCGGTGTCGGTCGCCGGGCTCACCGGCGTCACCGACATGAGCGCAGGGGCGCTTCACACCTGCGCGGTCAGCTCCGGCACGCTGTTCTGCTGGGGCACCAACGATCACGGTGAGCTCGCAATGGCTCCGTCGAGCGGAACATCGACACCCACGAACAACGTCGTGGGCTCGATCCTGCGCGTCGTTGCCGGCCGCCAGCACACGTGCGCACTCACCTCGACCTCCACGGTCCGGTGCTTCGGCCGCAACGACTTCGGCCAGCTCGGCGATGGAACGACCATGGATCGCAGCGTTGCGTCGACGATCGCGGGGTTCACCGCGAAGCAGATCGCCACCGCCGACCGCCATACCTGCGCGATCAACATGTTCGATGACGTCTACTGCTGGGGCTACAACGGCAGCGGCCAGCTCGGGGTGGGTGACAACGATCCGCGATCGACGCCGACCCGCGTGGCACTGCCGCGCAAGGCGACCCAGATTGCGACGGGGACCGAGGTCACGTGCGCGGTGCTCGAAGACAGCACGGTCGCGTGCTGGGGCGCGAACAGCGTCGGCCAGGTGGGAAATGGCGCGGTCGGCAATCAGGATCTCCCCGTGCTGGTCCAGGGGTTGACCGGTGCCACGCGCGTCGGGGTCGGTGGCGTGCATGCCTGCGCGCTGACGGCGACCGGCGTCTATTGCTGGGGCGGCAACGGGCTCGGGGAGCTCGGCGACGGGACCGCCGCCGAGCAGGCAGTGCCTCGGCCCGTGGACATCCCGTGCGAGTGAGGTGAATACTCCGCGGTACATGCCTCCCAAGACCTCGTGCCCCGTCAACGCTGCGCAGTTCGCCGAGAAGGCGGAGCCGCTCAAGATCACGATCAATGGCCAAGACATGCTCGCCGAGGTGAAGCTGTTCTCGACCGGTAGCTTCGGCTGGTACCTCAACGGCAAGACCGTGATCTCGATCGACGGCAAGGCCGTGTCGGTCCAGATCGGCATGAACATGACGGTGGTGGGGAGCAAGGACGCCGCCCGCGAATGAGTGCGTCGACACGGATCGCCGACGTCCTCGCGGGCAAGGCCGCGGTCGGTAGCAAGGCCACCATCGAAGGTTGGATTCGTACGCGCCGCGATTCGAAGGCCGGCCTGTCGTTCCTCGCGATTCACGACGGCAGCTCGTTCGATGCGCTGCAGGTCGTCGCGCCCGCGGAGCTCGCGAACTACCAGACCGACGTCACGCGGATCACGACCGGCTGTGCCGTGCGCGCGGTCGGCGAGATCGTGGCATCGCAGGGCAAGGGCCAGACAGTCGAGCTCCGCGCGGACTCGATCGAGGTCGTCGGCTGGGTCGATGATCCCGACACCTATCCGATGCAGCCGAAGCGGCACACGCCGGAGTTCCTCCGGGAGGTCGCGCATCTCCGGGCACGCACCAACATCGGCGGAGCCACCACGCGGGTTCGTCACACGCTCGCGCAGGCCGTGCACCGGTTCTTTCACGAGCGCGGCTTCTTCTGGATCCACACGCCGATCATCACGGCGTCCGATGCCGAGGGCGCGGGACAGATGTTTCGCGTGTCCACGCTCGACGCCGCGAACCCGCCGAAGACCCCCGACGGCAAGATCGACTGGGACAAGGACTTCTTCGGCAAGGAGACCCGACTCACCGTGTCGGGCCAGCTCAACGTCGAGACCTACTGCCTCGCGATGTCGAACGTCTACACGTTTGGCCCGACGTTCCGCGCCGAGAACTCCAACACTCGCCGGCACCTCGCCGAGTTCTGGATGATCGAGCCGGAGATCGCGTTCGCGGATCTCGCCGCCGATGCGCAGCTCGCGGAGGACTTCCTCAAGTACATTTTCCGCGCGCTGCTCGACGAGCGGAAGGACGACATGGCGTTCTTCGAGAAGTTCGTCGACCCCGAGTGCGTCAAGCGGCTGACCGCGATGACCGAGTCGACGTTCACGCGGATGGACTACTCCGAGGCGATCAAGATCCTCGAGAAGTCCGGCGAGAAGTTCGAGTTCCCCGTGAAATGGGGCATCGACATGCAGAGCGAGCACGAGCGGTTCTTGACCGAGAAGGTCGTGAAGGGCCCGATCGCCGTCATCAACTACCCGAAGGACATCAAGGCGTTCTACATGCGCCTCAACGACGACGAGAAGACCGTCGCCGCGATGGACGTCCTCGCGCCTGGCATCGGCGAGATCATCGGCGGCAGTCAGCGCGAGGAGCGGCTCGAGGTCCTCGACGCACGCATCGCGTCGATGGGCCTCCACGCGAAGGACTACTGGTGGTACCGCGACCTCCGTCGCTACGGCACCGTGCCGCACGCCGGGTTCGGGCTCGGGTTCGAGCGCGCGATCCAGTACGCCACTGGAATCGAGAACATCCGCGATGTGATCCCGTTCCCGCGCGCGCCTCGCCAGGCGGAGTTCTAGGTCCGGCTGATGGCCGACTGGGTGCTCGCAACCGAGCGCGCGTACGTCGCCGCGGCGACCGGCGGCAGCGTACCCACAGGTGGTCCGGACGGTCATTTGCCGCGGGCCCGCGCTGCGCTCGGCGCGGCTGCGTCGCGCCATCTCGCGGTCGGAATGCCCCGCAGCTTCGGACTGATTGTCGATGGAACGACCACCATCGAGGACGCCGCGCTCTCGCTGTTCGCGCATCGCACGTGGTTCCAGCCATCAGACCTGCGCTGCGCGGGTGCCGGCGCCGCCGAGCTCGCAGGTGCGATCGGTGGCCGCGAGGTGACCCTCGCCGAAGCGCTCGCGTGCGACATCGTGTGCGTTCACGCGGCGATCTTGATCGATCCTGCGCAGCTCCGTCGCGGCACGCACATCAACGTCCTCGTGCCGAATGCAACGTTCGCCGAGGAGCTCGCGCGCGTGGCGACGATCACGCACGAGACCCCGGGCCTCGCGGCGCTTGCCGCAGGCCTCGTCGATGGCCGCCAGCTCGACGAGATCACGGTGTTCGTCGTGGGCGACGCGCAGATCGCGCTCGCTGCCGTCGGCGTGGCGACCACAGCTTGCAACGTCGACTGACTCCTGCCGAACACCATCGGCGGTATGCTTGCCCCGCGGATGACGATCGCCGAAGGCCTACGCGTCGGGCGCTACCAGGTGCTGCGCAAGCTCGGCCAGGGCGGATTCGGCGTGCTGTACGTGGCGCGCGACACCGGGCTTGATCGCGAGGTCGCCCTCAAGTTCCTGCGACCCGAGCACCTGACGCGACCGCAGGTCGTGCAGCGGTTCCTTCAGGAGGCGCGGTCCGCGGCAAAGATCAATCACGCGGGGATCGTCACGGTGTTCGAGTGTGGCCAGGTCGCTGACACCAACACGCGTGCCGACGGCACCGTCTACATCGCGATGGAACTGCTGCAGGGCGAGAGCCTCGGCGCGCGGATCAAGCGTGAACGACGTCTCGCTCCGGCACTCGCGATCGGCATCTGTCGTCAGGTGGCGGCGGCACTCGGGGCCGCGCACCGCAGCGGCATCGTTCACCGCGACCTCAAGCCCGACAACATCTTCCTGGTTCCCGATCCAGCGGTGCGCGGCGGAGAGCGCGTGAAGATCCTCGACTTCGGGATCGCGAAGCTGGCCGACGGGCAGCTGACAGGTGAGGACCGCGCTCGCGCGGCCACGACGGAGAAGGCGTGCAAGGCCGTCCAGCGAGAGGCCGCGTCGCAGGTGTCGCCGACAAGGCGGCTTCGGTCCGGTGCGGTGCCGGCGTGAGCAGGCCGCGCGCGAAGGACAAGTCTGCGGTCGTCGCCGACGCGCCTGCGAACGCCAGCTGTGATGCAGAAGCGTCGCGTCAAAAGGGTGACGATTTCCTCGCGACCGGCATGGACGCCGCAGCACTCGCCGCATTCGAGCGATCGATGGCGTGCCGCCCCGATCCAGAATTGACCCCCAGGGCGTACCTGGCCGCGT
>JAYUYE010000601.1:0-3983 GCA_043752985.1 Myxococcales bacterium | reverse complement strand
CCAGGACGGCAACCAAGGACCGGAAGTCCGCCAAGAGCACGCGCCAGCTTCGCAAGTTCGCCACGGTCAAACATGAGCTTCCTAAAAGGTATGCGAATCCGAGCGTAGCCGCCCTGTTCTGACGATGCCATCACGAGATGTCATCGACCACCGCACAGCGGAGGAGTCGCCCCACACGGCACTCGGTGCCGGCAACCGAGTCAATGAGAGAGAGTCAGACGGTAGAAAGTTACAGTCGGAGATTGCCGTGATTTGAACCGCAGACCACAGAGGTCCTCGCCGGGCGGATGGCCGACGCCGACGATCTGGGCGACCAGACCGGCGGCAAGGTCGGTAAGGGTAGGCGGCCGTCCGGTCGCCGCTCGAGGCTTCGGCGCCGCGGATCGGCACTGAGGACAACTGCAAACTGATGTGGCGGCGCGCGGGCTGTGTCCGCCTGATCATCGCGCACGTCGAGTACAAGATCGGCGACAGCGACGCGGCGACGTTCGCGACCACCGAGCGAGCAGCGGAGTTGCTCTCGCGCTCGATCGCCGCACCATCGTTGCCTGTGCACATCGCGAGCGACAAGCTGTGCGATGGCCTGCCACTGCATCGCCAGGAGGACCGGTTCGACCGCTTCGGCGTGCGCATTGATCGCAGTTTGGAGTTCGGTTGGTTAGAGGATCTCGGGATGTCCATTCGGCGCAACGGTGGTGGCCGCGATGCGCGCTGATGCATACATTCGCTCACGCGTTCTGGATCGAGACCGATGCCACCGGCGTACTCGTCCAGCCCATTCCTGGCGGAGACAAGCAACGCCGCGCGAGCACGCGCGACCACTACTTCGTCCAGATCCCCGACGCCGACAACGGTTCTTCGAGTACACGTCATAGCCGTGGCATGGCGGCTTCATGAAGCCGCCGACAACCGCTCGCTCTTCTGCTGCCACGTGGCTGCCACGCGCGGGCAGACCACGCCGGATCACGGCAGACACGCCAGGACGAACCGCCGATGCAACCCCGCGTGGTCATTGCAGGGTCGCGAGAAGTTGAAGTTTCTCGCGAGGTCGCACAAGGGGTCGCTACGAGCGCCTGTGTACGCTCTATTCCGCACGGAATCCGGCAGATCTTGCCGGTGGCCTCGTCGGAGAGTGTAAGAAGCCGCTGGCCCAAGAAGTATGTCCACCATCCTCACCGTGCAGGACCTGCACAAGCGGTTCGGCAATCGCATCGTGCTCGAAGGCGTGTCGTTCGCGGTCGGAGATCGCGATCGGATCGGCCTGATCGGCGCGAACGGTTCCGGCAAGTCGACGCTCCTCAAGATGATCGTGAAGGGCGCGGGGGTCTCGGAGAGCGAGGCCGCGCTGCTCGAGCCCGACGAGGGGCAGATCACGTGGCGGCGCGATCTCGTGCTCGAGTACGTGGCGCAGGAGCCCCGGCTCGACGAGGCGGCTACCATCCACACGACCCTGGCCCGGTCCGAGGACATCTACGACTACGAGATCGAGACCGTCGCGGATGCGCTGCAAATCCCACCGCTGACTTCGAAGATCGGCACGCTGTCGATCGGCGAGCGCCGCCGCGTCGCGCTCGCGCGGGCGTTGCTCGGAAAACCGGACATCCTCGCGCTCGACGAGCCGACCAACCACCTCGATGTTCGCACCGTCGAGTGGATCGAGGACCGGCTCGCGCGGTGGCCGGGCGCGCTGATCGTCGTCACC
Source organism: Myxococcales bacterium (assembly GCA_043752985.1). Lineage (GTDB taxonomy): Bacteria > Myxococcota_A > Polyangia > Haliangiales > Haliangiaceae > JABFXX01. The sequence continues at coordinate 2,281 of JAYUYE010000601.1, read as the reverse complement.
CACGATCGCTCGTTCCTCGACAAGGTCGCGAACCGGATCTGCGAGATGGATCGCGGCAAGCTCCACAGCTACGATGGCGACTACACCGAATTTCTGTTGAAGCAGACCGAGCGGCTGTCCGTGGAAACCGAGCACGAGCGGGTGCGCGCAGCGTTCGTCAACCGCGAGATCGACTGGATCCGGCGCGGGCCCAAGGCGCGCGGGGTCAAGGCGAAGGCGCGCATCGACCGCTACGACGCAGCGGTGGCCGCGCGCCCGGTCGGCGATCAGCTGCTGCCGCGCGAGCTCGAGCTGCGGCTGCCTACCGGCCCGCGTCTCGGCAGTACCATCATCGAGCTCAAGGGCGTCGCCAAGCGCGTCGGCGAGGGCAAGGACGCGCGCACGCTGTTCTCCGACCTCACCTTGCTGATGAAGAAGGGCGACCGGATCGGCATCGTCGGCCGTAACGGGGCCGGCAAGACCACGCTGATCCGGACCATCCTCGGCGAGCTCGCGCCCGACGCGGGCACGGTCGTGCTCGGCCAAAACACGCGGCCGGCGTACCTCGAACAGAGCCGCCGCGACCTGGTGGCGGACAACACCGTCGTCGAGGAAGTCGCCGATGGCTACGACCACGTCGAGCTCGAGGACGGCCGCGTCCACGTCAAGTCGTTCCTCAAGACGATGGGGTTCCCGCCGACCGTGGTCGACTCCAAGGTCGGCCAGCTCTCGGGCGGCGAGCGCAACCGGGTCCAGCTCGCCAAGCTGCTGCGCCGCGGTGGCAACGTGCTCGTGCTCGATGAGCCGACCAACGATCTCGATCTCGTGACGCTCGGCGCGCTCGAGCACGCGCTGCTCGCGTTCCCCGGGTGCGCGTTGATCGTGTCGCACGATCGGTGGTTTCTCGACCGCGTCGTGACTGGCATCCTCGCGTTCGACGAGCTGCCCGGCGGCGAGAGCAACGTGACGTTCTTCGAAGGAAACTACACGAGCTACCAGGCCAAGCGCCGCCGCTGACTGATCGATGACCTGGGGGGCAACCTGTGCACGCCATGCACAAGTTCAATCTTCGCGATCTCGTACTGAATCGTGTACGCGTCCTCCCGCCCGCGGAACAAACCCGCGGAAGATCTGGAGCGTCACGTGCGGACAGCGAAGTGCCTCGCGTTGCCCCGCAGTCAGCGCTTCGGTCGACGGCATTGCGCAGCGTGCGATCTCACCGGTCCCAAAGGCGTCTATCGTAGGCCATGGCCGTCGATCCAAGAGAACAGCCCGATCTTGCCGGAGGCGCGACGCTGCCCGCCGATCCACGTCGCCCAGGCGGTTCCGACGCCAATGCGACCACCGCGGTCGGCAGTGCGGCGCGGCCGGGCGACGCTGATGCGGTCGACGAAACGCTCGCCAGCTCGCGGGGCAACGGGGGCGACTCCGCCGTCGTTCGCGCGGGCCGAACAGACGACTACCCGGAGCTCGCGACGATCGATCCGGCGCGGTACGTGATCGGCAGCGAGATCGCACGCGGCGGCATGGGCCGCATCGTCGCTGCGCGCGATCGCCGGCTCGGTCGAACGGTCGCGATCAAGGAGCTGTTGCCCGGCTCGGCGGACCTGCGAGCCCGGTTCTAGCGCGAGGCGCGCATCACCGCGAAGCTGCAGCATCCGGCGATCGTGAATCTGCTGGAAGCGGGCAGCTGGCCCGGCGGCGAGCCGTTCTACGTCATGAAGCTGGTCGCGGGCGAGTCGCTCGACCGTGTGGTCGCGAAGCGTACGACGCTGGAGCGCCGACTCGAACTGGTGCCGCACATCATTGCGGTGGTCGACGCACTCGCATACGCGCACAGCCAGAGCGTGATCCACCGCGACCTCAAGCCGTCGAACGTGCTGATCGGAGACTTCGGCGAGACGGTTGTGATCGACTGGGGGGGCTCGCGAAGGATCTCTCCTCGCCGTCGCTCTCTGGCGAGGACTCGATGCGACGGGCACGCGCGACAGCCGGCATGCCCGACGAGACGCTCGCGGGTTCGATCCTCGGCACGCCCGCATACATGCCCTCCGAGCAGGCGCTCGCGAGCGCAGTCGACGAGCGGGCCGACGTCTACGCCCTCGGTGCGCTCCTCTATCACGTCCTCGCCGGGACACCGCCATACATCGGCACGACCGCCGAGGAGATCCTCTATCGGGTCGCGAACGAGCCGCCACCGTCGCTCGCAGCGCGGGCTCCGGGCGCACCGTTGGACCTCGTCGCGATCGTCGAGAAAGCCATGGCGCGCAACGCCGACGATCGGTATCCGACCGCAAGGGAG
>JAYUYE010000600.1:0-3984 GCA_043752985.1 Myxococcales bacterium | reverse complement strand
GCGTCGGCTCGGTACGCCCGCAGACGTCAACGGCGGGCTCGTGGCCATCGTCGCTGCGGTCGGCGTGCTGGTAAACTGCGGCGCGGCGTTGCTGTTCGCGAAGGGGCGCGAGAAGGATATAAATCGGCGTGGCGCATACCTTCACCTGATGGCGGATGCGGCGGTTTCGGCGGGTGTGGTCGTCGCGGGTGTCGTCGTGTGGCGAACCGGTTGGGACTGGATCGACCCGGCGACCAGCATCGCCGTCTCATTCGTGATCCTGGTCAGCACGATCTCTCTTCTCCGCGATGCGACGAACCTCGTGCTCGATGCCGTCCCGAACCACATCGATCCCGAGGCCGTCGAGAACTACCTGGCTGGCCTTCCGAACGTCAAAGGCGTGCACGACCTCCATATCTGGTCGATGAGCACGACCGAGGTCGCACTGACGGCACACCTCGTCGCGCCCTGGGAAGCGTGTCCTCCGACCTTCCTCCGGGAGATCGAAGCCGAGATCCAGCATCGCTTCGGCATCGCCCACACCACGATCCAGATCGAACCCATCGCTCTCGACGAGGCATGCCGCCAGTCGGGTGACACGCTATGAGCTAGCGATGCGAACGACTAGCGGATCGGAATCCTGAAGACGATAGGAACTGCCCCATGAAGAAGCGCGCGATCCGGGGCGCTCAAACGTCAGCGGATGTCGTCCACGCGCGCGCCGAGTCGTTGGGCGGACCGCGCCGCGACAGCTTCGAGCAGCGTGGTCTTGCCGGTGCGGTGCGTCCCGCGAATGCCACTCGCATCAACGCCTCGTGCGATCGCCGGTCTCGCGCAGCATCGTCATGGCGATGATGCTGATCGCGCTCGTCGCGATCACGTAGACCGCGGGTGAGAGCGGACTGCCGGTTACGCGAATCAGCCACGTGATCATGACCTGCGTCGTCGCACCGAAGATCGTCACCGTGAGCGCATAGGCGAGGGAGATTCCGGCCGCGCGAATGTCAGCCGGGAACACCTCCGCCATCACGGTCAGCGCGGCGACGGCCCCCGGGATGGACGCCAGCCCGATCACCGCGATCATGACGACGAGCGCGAACACCGAGCGTTCGTGCAGCACGTACATGAAGGCCGGAATCACCACGACGATCGTGATCAGCCGCGACACGATCATCGTGCGCTTGCGGCCGAAGCGCTCGCACAGCGGACCGCCCATCAGCGCGCCGACGATCGTGACGACTCCGACGGTGATCGGTGCCACGAGCGCGCTCGATGCAGCCATGCCGAGCGTGGTCATCGCGTAGGTCGTCATGAAGTTCAACACGTAGGCGCTGACCGTCATGCACATCGTCACGAGCACGACGAGCACGAGCTCGTGGCGGTGGTCTCGGAGCACGGCATGGAGGACGTCGGTAGCAGATTGATGCTTGGGCGTCGGCAACGTCTCGGGCAACGCCTGCCGCAGGTAGAAGCCGACCGGCACGAGCAGGAGGCCCACTGCGAATGCAGCGCGCCAGCCCCAGCTCGCGAGCTGCTCCGCGTCGAGGAGCAGGGCGAGCGTCACGCCCACGAGGCCTGCGCCCAGCGTCGCCACGCCCTGACTCAGGGTCTGCAAGCTGATGTACAGCGCGCGCTTGTCGGGTGGTGCGCACTCGAGGAGGACCGCGGATGCCGTTCCGACCTCGCCGCCGAGAGCGACGCCTTGCACGAGCCTCGAGAGCACGAGCAGTACGGGGGCCGCGAGTCCGATCGACGCGTACGACGGCGTCGCGCACAGCCCGAGCGTTCCGATCGTCATCAGGACGATGGTGAGCAGTAGCGCCGGCTTGCGTCCGACCCGGTCGGCGTAGGCACCGATCCAGATGCCGCCGAGCGGCCGCGTGAGAAAGCCGACCCCGAACGTCGCGACCGACAGCAGCAAGCTGGCGAACTCGCTGTCTGTGGGGAAGAACGCCTTGCCGACGTAGATGGCGAAGAACGTGTACGTGATGAAGTCGTAGAACTCGAGCGTGTTACCCGCAAGCGTCGCAACAAGCGCTCCCCTCGAGATCCTCGGGCCCATTCGTGCCGTCATACACCAGGCTCAGCTCGACACGGCGCAGATGGCGAGCTGGGTGAAACAGGCCGCTGCGTTGCCCGGATGGACCCCGTGGCCACCGATCCAGGAGACTCTGGTGGAGCTCATGAAGCCGAAACCGAAGACGACGGTCACGGCGCGCACCCGCAAGCCGCGCGCGTCGGCGCCAACGACCAAGACCTCACCCGTCGCCGATGCCTCCAAGCTGATCGATCAGCGAATCCGCGATCTCGGAGACTGGCGCGGCGAGACGCTGGCTCGGATGCGGAAATTGATCCTGGAAGCGGAGCCCGAGGCGATCGAAGAGTGGAAGTGGATGGGCACTCCGGTCTGGTCCCGCAACGGGATCATCTGCACCGGCGAGTCGTACAAGCAGGTCGTGAAGCTCACGTTCGCCAAGGGAGCGAAGGTTTCCGACCCGTCGCGCCTGTTCAACTCCAGCCTCGAAGGCAACATGCGGCGCGCGATCGACATCCACGAGGGCGAGAAGCTTGATGCCTCCGCGTTCAAGACGCTGATCAAGGCCGCCGTGGCCCTCAACGGCGTGCCGAAGAAGAAGCGGTGAGCGCGCGCTGCCGATGACCGGGTGCGGACATCTCCTCTGCGAGCTGATCGATGACTCGTGCAGCCTCGCCACGCGCAGATCGCGCGGCTGTCGACCGAATGTGACCGCGAGGACCTTCGCACCGGAGGTTCTCGACGAGGTGCGGGCGCTGCTCGCCGTGATCGATCCGGATCGTCGCGATGACGAAATGCGGACGGCGGCGACCCGGCTCGCTTCGATCATCCGACGCGAGGCGCTCGACGATCGGCACGTGCTCGCACATGCGCGCAGCGAAGAGCCCGAGCTCGTTCCTGCCCTCGAGCGTCTCTGCGTTCGCCGGCGCTGAGAAGCTACGCCGCCGCACCGAGCCCGAACTTCGTGCTCGGTCACTACGTGCGTGGGTTCGTGCAGGCGCAGTCGTGTGACCCGAGGGCCGCGATCGAGGCAAGCGAGCAGTCACGCCAGCTGAGCCCGGCTTCGACTGGTCAGATCTGCTGGGTCGCCTTGCCGGCCGTGCTCCAGCCCGAGCTGCCTTCCGTCATCACGTAGACGTTCGTGTAACCCATGTTGATGGCGCGCCCGGCGCCACGATGTGAAGCCATTCAACCAGGGCCTCCGCAATAGAAGACGAGCTTCGCCGTCTTGTCGGAAGGCAGGACGCTCGAACTGAACGTCTCCTCGTCGTCGACCAGAATCGCACCCGGCAGGACGCCGTGCTTCTTGCGCGTCTCCGCGTTGTTGCAGTCGATGACCGTCAGCTGCTTGGCCTCGAGACCGACTGCGACATCGGCGACCGAGATCTCGGGAATGTCGTGTTTGACCTGTGCCCTGGAGTCCGTGCTGACCTTGTCGGTACAGCCGATGCTCGCGAAGGAGATGACCGCGGTGAACAACAGCGTGCGCATCCCGAGAGCATATCCCGCTGCGCCACGCTGTCACGAGCTGTCAGCACGCCCCGGCGCGAACGCCACCTTGCCAGTTCCAATTCGCGAGCGTGCCTGCTACGGCAGCCGGGAGATGCGAATCGCGATGGTGCTTGGCGTGCTCGCGGCGCGCTACGTCGCGAGCGCGACGCCGATCTTCACGATCTACACCCGGAGCGTGATCGGCACGTGGACGTGGTTCGCGCAGAGCCCGCCGCTGCCGGCGTCGGCGAGCTACGCTCTCGGGAGCTTCGCGATCCCAGCGCTGCCAGTCGGTGCGACCGCGATCAGCGTGGGCCTCTCGCTGTACACCCCAGGCTCGCTGACCATGGACGCGTTCGAGCTGATCGATCTGACAACGGTTCCGAGCGGGTTGCCGACCGCCGTGATCAGCGCGCCCGCCGCCGGCACGACCGTCTCGGGCATCGCGCCGATCGTCGCGAACGTCACCGACGATGTCG
>JAYUYE010000599.1:0-3985 GCA_043752985.1 Myxococcales bacterium | reverse complement strand
TCTGGATCTCGTCGGCGATCATCACGATGCCGTGCTGCGTGCACAGCTCGCGAATCCGCATGAGAAACCGCTCCGGCATCGGGATGAACCCGGCCTCGCCCTGCACCGGCTCGATGATGATCGCGGCGAGCGCCGCTGGATCGATCTGCGCGATCAAGGCTCGCTCGAGGGCAGCCACGCAGGTCTCGACGTAGTCGTGCTCGGACATGCCTGCGGGCCGGCGGTACGGCTCGGGTGCCGCGATCCGGTAGACCTCGGGCGCGAACGGGCCGAAGCCCTGCTTGAACAGGCCGTACTTGCTCGTCAGGCTGAGCGTGAGCAGCGTGCGGCCGTGGTAGCCGCCCTCGAAGCACAGCACGCCAGGTCGCTTGGTGAACGCGCGCGCGATCTTGATCGCGTTCTCGACCGCTTCGGCGCCACTGTTCGCGAGCAGCGTCTTCTTTGCGAACGAGCCGGGTGTGACCTCGTTGAGCAGCTCGCACAGGGCGATGTAGGGCTCGTAGGTCGCGACCAGCGCGCAGGGATGAAGGAGTCGGCGAGCCTGCGCCTCGATCGCCGCGACCACGGAAGGCGGGCAGTGCCCCGTGGCGACCATGCCGATGCCACCGGCGAGATCGATCAGCGTGTTGCCGTCGACATCGTGCACGAGCGCCCCTTCGGCGCGATCGATCACCACATCGGTCGACTTCGCGAGGCCGCGTGCCACGGCTGCGGCACGGCGGTCGAGGAGAGCGCGGCTCTTGGGTCCCGGAATCTCGGTGACTCGGCAGATCGCGGTCATGGAAACCTCACTTCACGCTCGGCGGGTAGAACGAGCAGGATGCCGTATCCGGCGCACACCGGGTCATTGATGTAGCCCGGGAGCAGACCGCGCATTTCGAATCCGATCCGGAGCTGCACGGAGATCGTGGGATCATGGCGCGTGCCAGCGAGGAGCTCGGCGTAATACGCCTCTGCCGTCAGCTCGTCCTTGACCGCACCGTAGCCGCTCGGCATCCCGACCGTGAGCTGACCTCCGAGGCAGAGCTGATGCACGGTGTCCTGACGCGCGGCATAGAGAGCGCGCGCGATGCCGCGCTGCCGATACGCGGGGTGCGTGCCAACATCCGCGCCGTAGAGCCAGCTGCCCGCGGGCTGATGTGACGTCAGCCAGCCGCCTTGGATGATCTCGGCGAACGTGTGCGCCGGATGAGAAAACTCGATGTCCATGCGGATCGTCGAGGTCATGCCGACGACGCGTGTCGCGGTGGGCGGAAGCTGGAGGGGCCGGGCGTCACTTCCGGTCCCGGGATCGACAACGCAGAACTGGCCTTCGGGGAATAGCTCGATGTGGCGGAGGTAGTGGCGGGCTTCGAACCGCTCGGCCGGTGTGAGCGTGGGGAACACGATCCTCTGGAGCTCCTCGAGCTGCTCGGCGTGCTCGGGGCCAGTGCGGTGAACGATCAGCCCGGTGGCGAGACGCCTGTACTCTGCGCCCCCCATCACACGTCGATCTTCTTTCCGCCCTCTGTGTAGCGGACCGAATACAGATCCTGTCGGCGATCGAGCCAGGTTCGTACCGTGCCGGTCAGCCGGTTGCGGCGCAGCACCTCGATGTCGAGCTCGTTGACGACCATCGTCTCGACGTTCGCGGTGGCCTCCTCGGCGACGCCGTCGCGCGCAAACGGCACGTCACATGGTGTGAGGATGCAGGCCTCGCCATAGTGGATGTCGGCGCCCTGAACGAACGGCAAGTTTCCGATCGGTCCGGCGAGCACCGCGTACATGCCGTTCTCGATGCAGCGCGCAGCCGAGCACGATCGGATTCGCATGTAGCTCGATCGGATGTCGGTGTTGAACGGGATGAACAAGAGATTTGCTCCCTTGCCGGCGGCGATTCGTGCGAGCTCGGGATAGGTGACGTCGTCGCCGATCATCACGGCGATCTTGCCGCGATCGGTATCGAACACGCGGACCTCGTCTCCGGCGGTCACGCCCCACCAGCGTAGCTCCGCTGGCGTGATGTGCAGCTTGTACTGGCGGTCCACCGAGCCGTCGCGGCGGAACAGCGATGCCACGTTGTAGAGCTTGTCAGCCTCGACCGTGAGGTGGGTGCCTCCGATGATGTTGACGTTGTGCTTCATCGCCATCTTCGTGAAGAACTCGATGTAGCGCGGTGTGAACTCGTCGAGTCGGCGGGCGGTCGCCGACGAGTCATGGGCCATCACCAGCACCTGCAGCTGGTTCGTGAGCATCTCGGGGAACAGCAGAAAGTCGGCGCGGAAGTCCGACGCGGCGTCGATGAAGAACTCGCACTGCTGTGCAAACTCGTCAAAGGTCGTGATCTGCCGCATCTGATACTGCACGGCAGCGACGCGAACCGTGCGAACAGCGAGCGGTGCGTCGGCCGGATGGTGCTCGGGATTGAGCCACTCCATGAACACCGCGTAGCCGCGCGACTCGGTGTCGGATGGGAGGTAGTCCTTGAGGATCGCACGCACCGAGAAGCCCTGGCCGAGCTGTGCGGTGAGCACCGGATCGCGCTCCTTGACACCCTTGCGGACGACGCGGCGGACGTACTCCTCGGCGCTCATCTTGTCGGCCTGCTTCGCGTACCCGGGGATCCGGCCAGCGATCAGGATCGCGCGCAGGTTGCGGGCTCGCACGAGCTCCTTGCGCGCCTCGTAGATCCGGCGGGTCAGGTGCACGCCGCGATGCGGTGGATCGATCGCGATGTCGATGCCGTACAGCGTGTCGCCTTCGGGGTCGTGATTGCGGATGAACCCCTTGTCGCTGACCTCGTCGAAGGTGTGGTACGCGCCGAAATCTTCCTCGTCCACGATCAGCGAGCTCGAGGTCGCGACCAGGACGCCGTCGATCTCGACGCCGAGCTGGCCTTCTGGAAAGATCGCGAGCTGGCTCTCGAACTGCTCCTTCGTCCACGCGTCGATCATCGGGAAGGATTTGTGCTGGATCTCCACGACGGCCTTGAGGTCGTTCTTGTGGAGCTGACGCAGTACGAGACGAGGCCGAGATTCCGGCATGTTGCTCGTACAGCTTAGCCACTTGAGGGCGACACGTCCGGATTCTGCCCAGGCTTGCGACCGATCAGGTTACGACCCGTGAAGATCGTCTACGGAGTCGACGGCATCGTGTTCAGCGCCGACGCGGATCCGGAAGCGCCCGACCGAAGGCGGCTCCGTGGATCTGCCGGCGTGGGCGACCCATGCGCCATCATGGCCGGGTAGCGTCAGGGCTCGCGCGTTGCGGTACCGGAGCTCGCGGTCGCCGTACGCCTCGAGCAACCCGTCGAACATCGCCTCGATGATCTCACCGATCTGGATGGTTCGCATGCACTGCCTGCTGTCAAGGTTCGTGCCATGTCGACTCCTTGTCATTTCGATCACTTGATCCAGAGAGTGGAAGCTCGGGTGATCACCTGTAACCCGTGCCGGAGCTCGGGCGTCGGAGCCCGGGCATGGCCACGACGGAACGCAAGCTCGGCGCATTGGTCGGCTTCATCGTCGTGTGTCAGCTGGCGGGCGCGACAGGGGCGCTCGTCACCGATGCGGGCTGGTACCTCGCGCTCGATCGTCCGAGCTGGGCACCTCCCGGCTGGGTGTTCGGCCCGGTCTGGATCACGCTGTACACGATGATGGGCGTGGCCGCGTGGCTCGTCTGGCGGTCGAGGTCATTGACGCGGCGCAAGGCGCTGGGCTGGTTCGTCGTGCAGCTCGTCCTCAATGCGGCGTGGACGCCGGTGTTCTTCGGCGCGCGCTCGATCGGCGGCGGCCTGATCGTGATCAGCTTGCTGCTCGTGGCGATCATCGCGACGATCTCCGCCTACCAGCACGTGTCACGCGTCGCGGCCGCGCTGATGCTGCCGTACCTCGCGTGGGTCGGCTTCGCGACCGCGCTGAATGCAGCGCTCTGGCTGCGCGCTTAGCGCGGCGGCCTTCTCGCACGTGGTCTGTGCACCGCACGCCGATCCTGCGAGCGCGATCAG
>JAYUYE010000598.1:0-3987 GCA_043752985.1 Myxococcales bacterium | reverse complement strand
GCACATCGGTGTCGAACCAGAAGGGCATCAACACCGAGAGCGGCAATCCGTACGGAGCCTTCGTCAACGATGCGCGTCGCAAGCTCGGACGGGATCCCGCACGCGTCGAGATCGACGAGGCAACGTTGACGTTGGGTGCGCAGTCAACCGGCGTCGTGACGCTGTCAGAGGTCTTCGTGGGTGATGTCGACGTTGCCTTCATCATCGACGACTCGAACAACACCTATGACGTTGGCCACGTGATCGATCCGGTCGGGGTAGGTCCCGTCGGCATCGGCATCAACTTCGAGTCGAACGCGGTGTCGGACGCCGACTACTCGAAGTTCCTCGGTGGCTCGTTCAAGGTCGTCATCCGCGGCGCTGCGGCGCCTGGCTTCAGCACGAAGGGTGCCGAGGCAAATCTTCAGGTGTCGTTCACGTTCGCTGCCTTCGAATGATGCAGGCCTTCGCTGCTCCTGCCGTGGCGTGTCTGCTGGTGGGCTGCGGCTTGCGCATCGACGCATCCGCGGTCGTCTCGCCGACACCTGCGACCTGGCAGCGACTGCCGAGCGCTGGCGGTAACCTTTTGCGAGCTCGTTCCCTCAATGAACCGACGATCTCGTGCGCCGCGGTGCGCACGTAGTCAGGAGTCACCCATGTCGCCACGTACATTGCGTCTGCTGGTCGCTCCTGCGCTCGTTCTGTCGGTGCTCTCGCCACGTTCGGCGCAGGCGGCTGACAGGACGTTTGCGGCGGGCAGCCTGGTCATTCCGATGGACCTCTCGTACCAGTCGCGGGGAATGTTCCAGTCGTACGGACTGATCTATCAGCTGCTCAGGCAAGGCGTGCACGTGCACTGGATGATCGATCCGAGCAAGACGTGGCATGCCGCTCCCTGCAACACCGCCGGAGACCTGTGTGCATGGGACTGCGGCGTCGAGGGCTCGGGTGTCAAGTGCGCGTACCCGACGGCGAGCCCCGATGTCAGCGCCACGACGAAGATCATCTGGGATGACGCGGGTCTTGCGGCGCGCGACTCGACGCTCGGCACGCATCGCTATCGCGGCGGACCGTTCGCGATCGACGCCGCCGATCACGACCGAGCACTCTTGATCATCGACGCCTGGAACGATCCAGCGAAGTGGGCTGCGAATCCGTGGGCGATGCGGACCGTGTTTCATGTCACCAGCGTGCACGAAGCGACCGTTGCGTTCACCGGCAACTCGGCGCGCGAGATGCTCGCCGCCCCGACCATCGCCGTGTTCGCAGACGGCAACGAAGGCATTGCCACCGGCTATCTGCGCGCCGCTGGGATTCCGCAGTCGAACGGGCGCGAATTTCCGGGCGGGAATTGCGGTGCGACCAGCTGCGGTCCCACGACAACTAACCCCGATCTCCTCACGCCGGAAGCGATCGCAGGCGACCTCGGTACCTGCAACGCTCCCAGCCTCGATCACAAGAACGGCGCGCTGTTCAAGACCGACGGCACTCCGGCCTTCTGCCAGATCATGTCGATGCACTGGGGCGTCAATCAGCGCGAGCGCGTCGAGTGTGGCGGCGGGAACTGCCCCGCAACGCAGGCGCAATGCGCTGGCGAGCCGTTCACGTTCAACGGCCACGAGGTCGTGGCCGAGGTGCGAGCCTTCCTCGCGTACCCGACGCATTTCTTCGCCGAATGCCAGGCGGTGAACGCGTACGAGAACACGGTGCCGAACCCGGCCTGGCCGTATCTCGACGACGCGGGCCGCGACGGTCACTTCCTCACCACGACAGGGACTCCGCCGCTGTGCCCGCTCGGAACGTGCACGAACAACGACTACGAGTGCGTTCAGGGTGCGTGCGGCGGCCAGGCGTGTTGCCTCCCGAAGCCGGCGACGTGGCAGAACCTGCCGGGCTACGAGGTCGCTCCGCAGCCTGCGTCGAACACGGTGAAGGTGTTGCGTCCCGAGGTTCCGTACAACCAGCTTGATGGCGCGTTTGGCACGACCGGCGGCAGCGAGCCCGCATTCAACCTGAGCAGCTATCTGAGCTCGACGTACAAGAACAATCGCCAGGTCACGCTTCTCACCGGAGCGAACGGACCAGGCGATCAAGATCTGTGGATGAGCGGCTACCTCGACGGCTGCGGTGACATCATCTTCAAGGGAGCTGGCGGCGAACGCCACGCTCCGGGCTGCGAAGGCAAGATCAGCTACCTCGGCGGACATCAGTATTCGACGAACGTCCCCGTCGCATCCGGCTCGACGAGCCAGGGAACGCGCTTGTTCTTGAACGCCCTCTTCGAGGCGCAGTGCACCACGTCGGGCGGTGGCGGCGGCGGGGGAGGCGACTCGGACGGCGACGGCGTCGACGACGCGAACGATCCGTTCCCGGACGATCCGAACCAGTGTGGTGACTCGGATGGCGACGGATGCGACGACTGTTCGAGCGGCACGTTCAACACCGCCAACGATTGCGAAGGCGCGGGTGCCACCGGAGATCCGGGCGGTTGCTGCCACACCGGCCCGGGCGGCGGCGCCGGCTCCGGAGTGGTTTCGGGTCTGCTTGCTCTCGTCACGCTTCGTTCGCGCCGTCGTAGGCGTCCGACGAGCTCGTGACCGTTCGGAAATGCTCTGCAACACGGATAGGAGGTTTGTCAATGTGGACTCGATTTGCTGCCATGCTTGCGATGCTGATGGTCGGCTGCGGTGGCGACGATACGTGCGACGCGGTGGAGAACACCGGGTGCGATGAAGACCAGGCGTGCGAGGTCGTCCAGGGGGGCGAGCCGACATGCGTGGCCGCGGTGGTCGTGACGGGTCGCGTCTTCGATCTCGAGACGAACGCTGGCGTCGGTGAGGCGCGGGTCGTGGCTCTCGACGCGAATGGTGCAGCGATGAGCTTCGTCGCGACGTCTGCGTCCGACGGGACCTACGCCCTCGCGATCCCGACCACGCGGGCCAGCGGTGGCGCACCCGCCGAGACATTCAAGCTGACGTTGCGTGCCGATGCGAATGGCTACCTGACGTTCCCGTCGGGGGTTCGGCCGGCACTTCCATTCGACACGTCCACAGCCGTGCTGACAGACGGGCGCTACGCGATCAAGTCGGCGCTGACCGATGTGGGGCTGTTGAAGCTCGCGGCCGGCGGCCCTGGCATTGGCACGATCGCAGGTGACGTCGCAGACAATGCAACCGATGCCTCCGTGCTGGTCGTCGCCGAAGTGAACGGCATCGGCTACACGGCAATTGCTGGCCGCAACGGCGAGTACACCATCTTCAATGTGCCGGCCGGCACGGCCAGCGTGGCTGCCTATGCGCGTGGTCACAACTACGTGGGCAAGAGCGCACTGGTCAGCTCGGGGGCGACGGTGGACGTTGACCTGGAGCTCAGCGACGCTGCGGCTTCGACAGTCACCGGATCGGTGAGCCTGGTCAACCCACAGCGCGGGGAGGCAACTTCGGTGATCCTCGTCGTCGAGTCGACGTTCAAGGCAAACATCGCGCGGGGGGAGACTCCTCCCGGCCTGCGCGCACCGAACCCAGGAACCGCACCTGACGTGAACGGGGCGTTCTCGATCACCGGCGTACCGGCGGGTCGTTACGTCGTGTTGGCGGCGTTCGAGAACGACTTCTTGGTTCGCGATGAATCGGGAGGTGGCGGCACGGATATCGTGCGCCAACAGGTCGTCGCCGGACAGGACGTGACGATCGGCAATAACTTCAAGGTGACGGGTTCCGTGGATATCGTTGCTCCCGGCGCGACCGCACCGGAGATGGTGACCGGTGCGCCCACGTTCACGTGGCTCGATGATTCGTCGGAGGATCGCTACGCGATCACGGTCTTCGATTCCTACGGCAATGTCGCGTGGGAATCTTCGACGCCGAAGAGCGTTGTCACGCTGCTCTACGGCGGACCTGCGTTGAGGCCGGGGATGTATTACCAGTTCCGGGTCCAATCGATCAAAGACCCGGCCACGGTCATCTCGCGCTCGGAAGATCTGAAGGGCGTCTTCTTCCAGCCCTGAGG
>JAYUYE010000597.1:0-3988 GCA_043752985.1 Myxococcales bacterium | reverse complement strand
TCGAGCTCGGTGAACATCTGCAGCAGCAGCGGCAGATTCCACTCGCTCACCACGAGATCCTCGAGCTGCTTCGGCAGCGGCACATTGCGGCGCAGCTCGACGAGCTGGCGCGAGATGTTGATCCGCGCGAGCTGCTCGGGATCGCTGAACGGCTGCTTGACCGCGATCCGCGGCACCACCGGGTTCTCCTTCAGGAGATTATCCAGCGTGCCGTACTGCTCGAGCAGCGCTGCCGCGGTCTTGTCGCCAACGCCTTTGATCCCGGGGATGTTGTCGCTGGTGTCGCCGACGAGCGCGAGGAAGTCCGGGATCTTCTCAGGCGGCACGCCCATCTTCTTGATCACTTCATCGCGCGTGTACGTCTTCTGCCGGAGCGCATCGATCATCGACACACCCTCGCCGACCATCTGCATGATGTCCTTGTCGGCGCTGTAGATGACGACCTCCCAGTCCTTGGCGCGCGCCTGCTCAACGAGCGTCGCGATCACGTCGTCGGCCTCGACGCCGGGCACCGAGAGCACGGGCCACCCCATCGCCTCCACGATCTTCGCGAAGTAGTCCATCTGGACGACGAGCTCCTCGGGTGGAGCTTTCCGCGTGGCCTTGTATTCGGAGTACAGCTCGGCGCGGAACGTCCGCGTGCCGCTCTTGTCGTCGAACACCACCGCCATCCGCTTCGGCGCGTTGTCCTCCTCGAGCCGCATCAACATGCGGGTAAATACGTAGAGCGCTCCCGTGGGCATGCCTTCGGCCGTCGACAGCCGCACCTCTTTGCGCTCACCGCGCGAGATGTTCATCAGGCCGTAGTGCGCACGGAAGATGTAGCCGTGGCCGTCGACGATGTAGAGCCGCTCGGGCATCCGGCCGGCACTCTAGCACCTGGATTTCTGGCAAGATGCCTGCCATGCACCGCATCGTCGTCGACGCCATGGGAGGCGATCACGCCCCGGACGCGATCGTCCAGGGCGCGGCCGAAGCGTCGCTCGCCCTGTCGTCGGCAGAGATCATCCTCGTCGGTGATGCGGCCGTTCTCGGACGGCTCCTTCCGAAGATGCGCCACGACGGTGCGCGCGTTCGCGTCCATCACGCCGCGCAATACGTCGAGATGGACGAGAAGCCCGCCGAAGCTCTCGCCGCCAAGCCCGAAGCGTCGATCGTCGTCGCAGCAGATCTCGTCGCGCGCGGCGAAGGCGATGCTCTGGTCTCGGCCGGCAACACCGGCGCGAGTGTCCTCGCCTGTGCGCGGCGGTGGACGCTCCTCGAGGGAGTCCGGCGCTCGGCGCTCGCAGCCGTGTTCCCGACCGAGCTGCGCCGCGGCGAGAAGGACGACCCGTTCTCGCTGATCCTCGATGTGGGCGCGACCGTCGATGTCACGGCGGAAGATCTCGTCGGGTTCGCCGTGATGGGCTCGGCGTACGCCAAGCTGGTGTCGAGCAATCGCCGCCCGCGCGTCGCGCTGCTGTCGAATGGCACCGAGGCGGGCAAAGGTCCGAAGGAAGTCATCGCCGCGCATGCCGCGCTCGTCGAGACCACCGAGCTCAACTTCATCGGCAACATCGAAGGCCTGGACATCCCGCGCGGCGTCGCCGATGTGGTCGTGACCTCGGGGTTCGTCGGCAACATCGTGCTCAAGATGCTCGAGGGCGTCTCCGAAACCGTGGTCCGGCTCGCACGCTACGCGCACAAGGAGCGGCTCGCCTGGCGACTCGGCTTGATCGCGCTGTCGTCGGCGATCGATCAGCTCAAGTCGATCACGGACTGGCAGCAGTACGGCGGCGCCCCGCTGCTCGGGTTCACCCACCCGTTCATCAAGGCGCATGGCCGGTCGAACGCACGTGCGATCACGAACGCGATCAAGGTGGCGCACAAGGCACTTGCCGGAAACCTGTGCGGCAACATCGCGCGCACGATGGCCGAGCTCGACGAGCGGCAGCAGCGGAGACCGCACGTGTCGACCGCACCAGGCACCAGCGAGAGCTAGTGGCGGGTCGTCGCAAGAGTCTGCTGCGGCGCCTGTCGGCGTTGCCGATCCAGCTCGGCGAGAAGATTGGCCTGCTCGATCACGTCCCGCCCGGGATCGAGGAAGGCGGAACGCAGCCCAAGCACGTGTTCCGCTGGGACCTCGACAAGACGTACCTGCGCACCGAGTTCGACAGCCTCAAGGATCTCTACAAGAGCGCCCTCGAGACGGCCGCCGACAAGCGCGCGTTCCCCGGTGCGACGGCGCTCCTCCGCGCGCTCAAGCAAGATGGTCATCGGATCTGCATCGTCTCGGGCAGCCCGACCCAGATGCGCCAGGTGCTCGCCGCCAAGCTCGCGCTCGACGGCATCTACTGGGACGAGTTCGTCCTCAAGAACAATCTCAAGAACATCCTCAAGGGCCGGTTCCGCGCGTTGCGCGCCCAGATCCCGTACAAGCTGCCCGCGATGCTGCAGTCGCGGATCGGCGCGACCGCGGAGTGCGAGACGTTGTTCGGCGACGACGCCGAGGCGGACGCGATCATCTACTGTCTGTACGCCGACATCGTCGCCGGCACGGTGAGCCTCCAGGATCTCGAGCGAGTGCTCACTGCGTCGCGCGCCTACGAGGACGACACGGCACGGATTCTCGACCTCGCCCGCCGCGTTCCCAAGGGCAACGCCGTGCGCCGGATGTTCATCCATCTCGATCGCCGCTCGCCACCGCTCGGCTTCCGGCGGTTTGGTCCGCGGCTCGTGCCGGTGTTCAACTACTTCCAGGCCGCGCTCGTCCTCTATCAAGACAAGGTGCTCTCGGCGCGCCAGGTGATCTTCGTCGCGCTCGAGATGCTCGACTCCAAGCAGTACGAGCTCGGCCATCTCGCGACGAGCGTCCAGGATGTCATTCGTCGCGGTCGGATCACCCGCGAGGTCGCGCTGCAGCTGACGGTCGAGGCGTCCGAGGCAGCGACCTCCGGCGCGCTGTCGGGCCGCGCGGATCTACCGCCGTTTGACGAGATCGCCGAGGCGTTCCGCGCGCGCGTGCGCGAGCTCGGCAACACGCAGCCAGTCGCGTTCGAGACCACCGATCAGCTCGACTACGTCCGTCTCGTCGACGAAGAGCACGAGCATCGCCGCACGCGCCGCAAGCACGGCCACGACTAGCTTCCGGTCTGAACGACGAACACGTAGTCGATCCGGGTCCCGACGTCGTCGAGATAGATACCCGGCCTGCCGGTGACGGTGCTCGCGACCTCGGCATCCATCCCGAGCACACCACCCTGGCGAACCTTGCAATCGGCGCCCGCGGTCGTCAGCGCCAGGTCGAACCGAAACGCTGTGCTGGCCGCGAGCGTGCCACTCCACGCGGCCGCCGAGGCTATGCCCAGGTTGCCGGGCCACCTCGCGGAGGCGACGACGGACTGCGTCGACACGTTGCGCTGCGCGAGACACCCGTAGGACTGCACGCCGTCCAGTGAGTCGCCGGCGAACACACCGATCGAATTGAAGTTGCCGGCGACGGTCTCGACCACCGCCCCCACCTGGATGAACGTCCGCGGCAGCACCATCGGCATCGCGATGTATGTGTTGCCGAACGCGGTCTGGCGCAGCGTGCCGCTGTCGAGCGTCCACGTCCCGAACTTCGTCCACGACAGCGCCGTGCTGTCGGCGTAGAAGCCGTCCCACAGCGAAACGACATCGCCCGGCAGCGTGGGGCGCGGATCGCACTCGTCACCGATGCCATCACCGTCGGTGTCGGCGTGGATCGTGCTCGGCAAGTGCGGACAGACGTCACATGCATCACCGCGCTGGTCCGCATCGTGGTCGCGCTGGTCGAGGTTGGCGATCATCGGGCAATTGTCGGCCGCGTTCAAAACGGTATCGCCATCGAGGTCGGGCGACGACGCATCGGGGAGCGTCGCATCGGAGGTCACATCGCGACCCGCGTCACCTGCGACCGCATCGCCGCCACTTCCTGCCTGCCTCAGCTCGAACGAGCAGCCCGCGAGAACCAATGCCAGGCACCAGA
>JAYUYE010000596.1:0-3995 GCA_043752985.1 Myxococcales bacterium | reverse complement strand
CACCGCGATGGTCATGACGCGGGTCCACCTGCCGGTTTACCAGCCGGGGCCCCAGGTACCGGCCGTGCCAGAGACGGCGCCGGCAGACCCGCTCGTCGACGGATTTGCGCGCCGGATCCGCTACCTCCGGGTGTCGGTCACGGACCGTTGCAACTACCGCTGCTCGTACTGCATGCCAGAAGATCTCGGGGATCAGCTCGAGTTCGCGCCGCGGTCCACGGTGCTGTCCTTCGAGGAGATCGAGCGGCTGGTGACGGTGTTCGCCCGGCTCGGGGTCCGCAAGATCCGGCTGACCGGCGGCGAGCCGACCGTCCGCAAGGGCATCGTTGACCTGGTGCGACGGATCGCCGCGGTCCCCGGGATCGACCAGGTCGTGATGACGACCAACGGTCACCTCCTCGACGACCTCGCCGCGCCGCTCGCCGCCGCGGGCCTGGCCGCCGTCAATGTATCGATCGACACCCTCGACCCCGAGCGATTCCGGATGTTGACCAGCCGGGGCGATCTCGCCCGCGTGCAGGCCGGGATCGACGCTGCGGTGACCGCAGGGCTCCGGGTCAAGACCAACGCGGTCGCCCTCCGCGGCGTCAACGACGGTGAGCTGCTCGCTCTCTGCGAGTACGCCTGGAGCCGCGGCGCCGTTCCGCGGTTCATCGAGCACATGCCGATGTCCGAGGGGCAGCTCTACACGACCGCGGCCGAGCTGTCGGCCGCGCAGATTCGCAGCGCGCTCGAGGCGGTCCTCGGACCACTCCACGCGAGTGAACGCCCCGGCACCGACCCGGGTCCTGCCCGCCACTGGAGGACCACCGCAGGCCGCGAGCTGGGGATCATCTCGGCGATGACCGCCCACTTCTGCGACGACTGCAATCGCCTCCGCCTGACCGCGACCGGCGCGCTCCACGCATGCCTGGGACATGATGACGCGATCAGCCTGCGCGACGTCCTGCGTGGGGGAGGGGCCGAGGACGACGTCGTCCGGGCGATCGCAGCTGCAGTGACCGGGAAGCGAGCTGGCCACGTGTTCGAGCGCACCGGCGCGGGCGCACCCGGCACGCACATGATCAGCATTGGCGGCTAACCGTCGCAGGGGGGCCTCGGACGACCTGGCGATGGCCGGAATGGACCCAAGGCATGCTACGGTTGCCATGCTCGCCAGGCATGTCGTGACGCCTTCGGGCGGAGGTCTTTTCCTATGCAGAACAGCACCATCGCCAAGTTCGTCCTGACCGCAGCGGTCGCGGTCGGGGGCGTCGCCTTCTTTGCGAAGTCGGCCCAGACCGATACCCAGCACTACTACAAGGTCGAGAAGCTCCTCGCGACCGACCTGAGCCAGTGGAAGGACGTCGAGCTCAAGGTCCACGGCAACGTCGTTGCCGGGTCGATCAAGGAGAAGGTGGTCAGCCAGGAGACGATCCGCACGTTCCTGGTCGCCAGCGAGGGCAAGAAGATCCGGGTGTTCGGCAAGGGCCCCAAACCGGACACGTTCAAGGACCAGTCCGAGGTGGTCGCCACCGGCCGGCTCGTTCCGTCCGCGCAGATGGCGAGCATCGCTTTGTCGCTCGACGTCCGGATCGAGTCCGACATGGCCTACGTGGTCGATGCAACGGAGCTGATGGCCAAGTGCCCCTCGAAGTACGAGGGCGCGCAGGCGAACAAGAATCTCGATAGCGGAAGCGGCGTGAAGTTCAAGTGACTGATTCTCTCTCGTCGTATTCGCCGATCGCCCTGGTCGGCACCATCTCCCTGCTCGTCGCCTACGTCGTCGGTGCCTGGGCAATCGCCGCGGGCATCGCTGGCAACGCGCGCAAGAACCGGCGGCTCGTCTCGTCGTCGGTCTACGCGCTGTACGGCTTCTCGGCGCTGATCGGCCTCGCATCGGCGCTGATGATCTACGCGTTCGTCACGCACGACTTCTCGATCAAGTACGTCGCGCACACGAGCGATGTCTCGATGAGCAACTGGTACAAGGTCACCGCGTTCTGGGGCGGGCTCGACGGCTCGCTCCTGTTCTGGGTCCTCGTCCTCGGTCTGTTCTCGACGGTCGCGATCGTCATGAACGCGAAGCGTCACCGCGACATGATCGGCTTCGTCGTCGCGACGATCATGGTCGTGCAGGTGTTCTTCCTGACGCTCCTCGTCTTCACGAAGAACCCGTTCGCCGTCTCGCTGACCGCCGCGCCCGCCGACGGGCAAGGCCTGAACCCGCTGCTCCAGAACTACTGGATGGTCATCCATCCGCCGTCGCTCTACATCGGCTTTGTCGCCGCGACGATTCCGTTCGCGTTCGGCATCGGCGCTCTCGCCTCGGGCCGACTGGATGATCTGTGGCTCAGCTCGGTCCGCGTGTGGATGCTGATCTGCTTCGGCTTCCTGTCCCTTGGCCTCATCCTCGGCGGTCGCTGGGCGTACGAGGAGCTCGGGTGGGGTGGCTACTGGGCGTGGGACCCGGTCGAGAACGCCGGGATGATGCCGTGGTTCACAGCCACCGCGTTTCTCCACGCCGCGATCATCCAGGAACAGCGCGGCATGATGAAGCGCTGGAACCTCGCGCTCGTCTGCATGACGTTCTTCCTCACGATCTTCGGCACGTTCATGACGCGCTCGGGAATCGTTCAGTCGGTCCACGCCTTTGGCGAGGACAACGTGCTCGCGCTGCAGTTCGTGGTGTTCATGGCGGCCATCGCGATCGTCTCCGTCGGCCTGATCGTCTATCGCTCGAACAAGCTCGCGACCAAGAGCCAGTTCGAGTCGTTCTTCTCGCGCGAATTCGCGTTCCTCCTCAACAACTGGATTCTCCTCGCGTGCGCGTTCTTCGTCGTGTTCGCGACGATGTTCCCCACGATCTCCGAGGCGCTCGACGGCACCCGCATCTCGGTCGGTATCCCGTTCTTCAACAAGTGGATGGCCCCGATGGGCCTCATCCTGTTGTTCCTCGCCGGCGCCGCGCCGCTCCTCGCCTGGCGCAAGTCGACCCGCGAGCGGTTGCTCCAGCAGTTCATGATCCCGGTCGCGGTCACGACCGTGGTGCTGATCGTGCTCGTGATCGTGTTCCCGCACGTCACCGATGGTCCGCGGCTCCTGATTCGTCAGATCCCGCTGCCGTCCACGCTTGTCAACTTCGGCATCTGCTCGTTCGTGATCGCGTCGATCAGCCAGGAGTTCATCCGCGGCACGATCGTCCGCCGCCGCCAGACCGGCTCGGATCCGATCACCTCGCTGATCGGCCTCGTCCTGTCGAAGCGCCGCAAGTACGGCGGCTACATCGTCCACATGGGCGTCGCCGTGATGTTCATCGGCTTCGGCGGCAAGGCGTACGACCGCATGGTCGATCGCACGATCGAGCAGCCGGCGATCACCGACACCCGCATCAAGTTCGGCCAGGACGGCACGGCGACGAACCTGCCGCCCGATACGAGGAGCGCGTTCGCGTTTGGCGACTACACGTTCCTCTACGAGCGGATCATCCACACGTCGGATGACCACAAGGATGCGGTGACCGCGCAGGTCAGCATCTGGCACGAGGGGCAGAACATCGGCGTCGTCTACCCGGCGAAGTGGGACTACCACAAGGGGTCCGACGAGGCGACGACCGAGGTCGCGATCCGCGTGCGCATGAACGAGGATGTCTACGTCGTGCTCACCGGCTACGACCTCGACACGCAGATGGCGAACTTTCGGGTGTTTATCAACCCGCTGATCGCGTGGGTCTGGATTGGCTTCTTGCTGCTCTCGTTCGGCACGCTCGTCTGCTTGATTCCGCAGAGCGTCGTCGACCGGATATCCTCGCGACCACGGCCGACAAAACTCGGGCGCGCGGCGGATGTCGGCCTCCTCGTGATCGTGATCGGCGGACTCCTCGCGGGTCTCGCGACGCAGGCGAACGCGCAGGGCGGTGGCGAGCACACGCCAGCCGGTACCGGCATGGGTGACAGCGGCGTCGGCTGGGCAGCGATGAACCGGCCCGACAACGACGTCGCGGCGCGGGCGATGAA
>JAYUYE010000595.1:0-3997 GCA_043752985.1 Myxococcales bacterium | reverse complement strand
CCGCTGTCCTATCCGAACGCCGACGCGCTGCTCCGCGAGATGTTACGACCCGCTCGGTTGATCCCCGATGCGCTGATCGAGCGCCTCGCGATTCGCGGAACCGGCAACCCTGGCCTCTTGATCTCGCTCGCTCGTGACATCAAGCAGCGAGGTTCGATCCGGCGCCAGCACGGCGGTGGTGATTGGTATGTCGCAGTCGACGAGCTCGATACCCTGTGCGCACCACCGGGGCCGTCCTGGTTCGCGAGCCGGCTCCTCGAGGAGCTTCCGATCGAGCTGTACCCGATCGTACGCATGTGCGCGGGGCTCGGCCCGCAGTTCTCGCTCGACGAGGTCGCCGCGATCACCGAGGTGCGCGACATCGAAGCGCGCGTTCGACTGCTCGTCCGGGACGGCGTCCTGCTCGAACGCAACGGCTGGTACGAGTTCGCGGACGGCGGAATCCAGGAGGCGATCTACGATCACGTGCTCGACGAGCGACAGCTCGTTCACCGGCGGGCGCTCGGCTACTGGGTCAGCGGCCGCGACCGCAACATCATCCGCCGGCTCGCCCGGATCGCCTTTCACGCCGCGGGAGGTGGAGAGCACGCCATCGCTGCTGCGTGCTGGACGGCGCTCGCGCGTCAGGCGCTGCGTGACGGCGATGGCACCACAGCAGACGAGCTGCTCGCGCGCTCGGTGGCCGTCCTCGGTCCCGGGTTGCCGCGAGACGTCGCCGAGGCACTGTCGAGCCTCGACCCGGACGCTCTCGCCGCAGGTCATTGACCCACCACGTTCGACCTGAGGTGATCCAGCCGGGATGAAGGCTCGCGCCTGCGACGCTGCTTGCTGCAGCCCGCAGCTCGAGGATCACGCCGCCGGGGCAGGGGCTGCGGGCGACGTCTGCGGCTCGATCAGCACTTCATCCCCCGGGCAAACGAGATCTTCCGAGCACGCCGGATCCATATCGTCGAGCTCGCACGACTCGCAACCACACCCGACGTCGTATTCGCAATCCACGTCCGACTCGGGGTCGCAAGCCTCGCACGCCCAGCTCTCGACGCACTCTTGCGTCGTGGTCGTACTCGCAAATGCGGCCTCGTTCATCGGAAGCCCGCACGTGGTGCTCTTTTTCTGCTTCGTCGCCGGCTTTTTCTTGGGCGCACGCGGGCAGTCCTTGACGCTGCCGGTCCCCGTTGCGGACACGAGCACCGTGCACTTGCACGCGTTCAGCTGGCACAGCTCTGTCGAACACACGGATCCGGTATCCGGAATGTTGGCGTTCGTCGACGCGATCAAGATCTCGGGCTTGCAGGTCCCACCGAGCTCGCCGGCGAACGCACAGCCAACGAACTCGTCGTTCTTTTGTTGGGTCCAGGCCTTCAAGTTGAGCGTGATGTAGCCGGGGCAGCCGAGATACTTCTTCGTGTCGTCGAACCGACCGAACACGACCTGCGTGCAACCGTCCGGCGGCGGTGCGCACGGTCCCCACGCGGGATCGCGCGGCTTGTCGCTCCACTTGCGACCGCAATCCTTTGGTTTGGGGCACGTGATCGCCGGGCCACAATTGCTGAGATCGATCTCTTGCGAAATCTCGCCGATCTCGTTCTGCTCTTCCGGCACGTAACACGCGCTGGCCAGCGCAGTCATGGCGACCGCACCGATGCAGACCGCGCTAAGTGCTCTCCACGAGTCATTGGTCTTCTTCATCGAATCCTCCTGTGCGCGGCAAGACGCAAGCCGCGTACCAATGCGATTGCGAACCACACGCCGGAGACTTGTGCGCGATGCGAGAGCGAATCGTTCGGCCCAACGCGTGCAGCATGCTCGACATCTCGCAACCCAAGTGAGTCACGCGATCTTGAAGATCCTGGACGACGCGGGATACGTCCACCCGATCATCACCGCGGCCACGGCAAATGCCTTTGCGATCAGGAGTGGTACGCCCGCCGCGACCATCGTACCGACGATGGCGGCATTGAGCAGAGCACCACACACGAGCACGAGACCGGCATACCCAACGGCCTGCGCCAGCACGGGTCCACGTGACTCGAAGACCCAGGCCCGGCCGATCGCGAAGTTGACCACCCCGCCGGCCACTGCACCGGTACCGGCGGCGATCGACGGCGGCACCCCGGCTGCGAGACACAGCGTCAACAGCAGCACGAGATCGATTGCGGTCGCTATGACGCTTGCGGTCAGCTGACGCGAGAGACGACGAAAGTTGATGGCTCGCATGGCAAGCTCCGCTGCAAGGGTGCAGCCATCGCGCACGTGGCATCGGGCTTGCTCGTGAAGCAGGCATGAACCGACGCCGCTGGATCGCTGCTGCCGCTTTGCTCGTGGTCGCGCTGCTGCTTCGGCTCGTCTTGCTGAGTGAGCGACCACCGCATCACGACGAAGGCGTCAACGGTTGGTTCGTCGAGAAGATGAGCGTCAACGGGTACTACGCCTACGACCCGAAGAACTATCATGGGCCGGCCTACTTCTATTTACTCGCGGCCGCGCGGGCAGTACTGGGCGTGGGCCTGTTCGAGTTGCGGATCGTGTGTGCGCTGATCGGGGCAGTCCTCTGCATGGCGCCGTTGCTGCTGCGTCGCCGGCTCGGCACCGCGAGCTGCCTGGCCGCGAGCGCGCTGCTCGTAACCTCGCCGACTCTCGTCTATTACGCGCGCTACGCGATCCACGAGACCTTGTTCGTCGCGCTCGGGGTGCTCGTCGTCCTGTGCACGCTGCGGTTTGCGGCGCATGGTCGCGTGGCGTGGATCTACGGAGCGGGCGCTGCACTGGCTGGGATGATCGCCACGAAGGAGACCACCATTCTATTCGTCGGCGTGTTCGGACTCTGGCTCCTCGGAGAGACCGCAGTCGAGACCCGACGCGCCGGCCGCCTCGTCGTCTTCGGAAGGCAGGTCCGGTTCGTCCCCACGCTCCTCCATGCCGGCGGCGTGGTCTGCGTGATGGCCGCGATTCACCTGATCTTGTTCACCGGCTTCTTTCAGGATCCCAAGGGTATCGGCGACGCCCTCGAGCGCTCAGTCCGCGCGTACATGGTTTGGACCAAGACCGGAACCGGCGAGAGCGGTCACGAGAAGGTCTGGTCGTATTACTTCCAGATCGGGTTTCGTTACGAGCTGGTGCTCTATCTGTTCGCCGCCTACGGCTTGGTTAGCGGAATCCGCAACCGCGAGATTCGCTGCCTCGGCGTGGTCGGATTTGGGCTGGTAGCGCTGTACTCGATGATTCCCTACAAGATGCCCTGGTTGCCGATGACGTGGCTCGCGCTCCTCGCGATTCCCGCGGGTCGCGGCATCGTGACCCTCGCATTGGCGCTCGGTCGGCGACTCGAGCGACGCGTCCGGTGGCAGGCGATCGCCGTCCTGGTCATCGTGCCTGCCCTGGCGATCACCACGAGATCATCGTTCGTGAGGCCCGCTGATGCGCGCGAGCAGCTCGCCTACGTGCACACGTCGCCCGACTACAACGAGTGGTTCGGGCTGCTCGAGAAGGGTGCCGCCGGTAGGGATCCGAAGACCTTTCGGATCGCGCTCGTTCACCCGGCGATGTGGCCCTTCCCGTGGTCGTTCGCCCCGTATGCACCGAGATGGTTCTCGAGCACTGGCGACGAAGACGTGATCATCATGACGACCGCGGCCGGACTGGCGATGGAGAAAAAACTGACTTCCCTGTATCTCCGCGGGAAGTTTCGAATTCGCGACGCCGCGCCACCGGCATTCGTCTACTTCCGGTCCAGCACGTTCTCGCACTTGTTCTCCGCCAGCGGGAAGGATGGGAAAACGCGGTTCGTGCTCGTCGGCCCTCGGCAGGGCGGAGGGGTGATCGCGAGCTCGCGGAAGTGATGCGGGCTCCAAGCTGCACTGCAGGTTCACGCCTGCACGCGGAGCGCCTCAGCGTGCGATCCGCGTCAGCTGCTCTTGGGCGTATCCATTGCACCAGCGCCCAGGATGCGCCCACGCACTCAGTCTCTGCCCACCGTGTCCATCGTGGTGCCCGCGTA
>JAYUYE010000594.1:0-3998 GCA_043752985.1 Myxococcales bacterium | reverse complement strand
CAGTGACGTGCCAGTTGAGCGCGGGCCGCTTTCCCTTGGCCATCTGGAGGCCGCGACGGGCGAGCGGCGTCTGCTCGCCGAGGATCAGCACCGAGTAGTAGTTCCCGCGAAACCCGAGTCGGGTCGTGAACAGAATCGCCTCGCGTACTGCCTCGAGGTTGCCGAGCAGCATCATGATCTTCTTCGGCGAGAATGGGTCGTTGCGAAGGTCTGACAGGATGTACCGCGCGGGCCCCGTGATCGAGCCGAGCCGCATGTTCACCGCGGGGCGCAGATACACCACCGTCTTCAGATCGTCCGTGTCGTAGACCAACCCGGCGCGGACATCGGCCGACAGCGTGGCCGTGCTCGACACCTTCTTCAGCCGGCTGCCGTCCCGCAACTTGACCTTCGCGACGTACGCCATCGGGTGGTCGTGGTAGCCGGGGACAAAGCCGTTCTCCTGACCGAGCGAGCTTGCCAGCAGCACCGGCGTGCCCAGTCCGCCACCGCACGCGATGACATAGTCGGCCTCGAGGCGCTGGCTTCCTTGCAGCTCGACACCGCCGTCGACGATCCGCTGCGCGTGTCCGTAGACGACGTCGATCGTGTCACCGGGATTGCGCTGGTTTGCGAGGTTCCACACGTTGTGGCGCGTCTGGGGCAGCACCATGTGCGCGATCGTCGATGCGCCTCCCTTCAGACTCGCCGCGTTCGCGTCGCGCGCGCGGTTGCAGTCCTCGAGCTCTCCTTTCGACAGAAAGAACTCCCAGGCCTTCCGATAGTACGATTCGAAGCCGCGCGGCTCGATCCCCGCCTTCTGGAGATCCTTGTCGTCGAGCTCGATCAGCGCGTTGTGCCAGTAGTTCGTCGTTCCGCCGAGTCCCTCCGCGCGGTTGATCGAGGTATTGAGCTCGCCGGTGTCGCAGTCGACGTCGTCGAAGAGCGGCTTCTTCTTTCGCCCCTGCTCGACCACGGTCACGTGAAAGTCGTTGCGAAGTAACGTGCTCACGACCGACCCGCACAGTCCGGCCCCGATGACGACGACTCGCTTCTTCATGACGACTTCCCCATGCGCGTCAATGTAGCCGACGTCGGGCCGACGCCTCGTGGGGAGACCGTGAGGACGCCGACCTTTGTGTCCGAGCGGTTCGTTACATGTCGTGAGGCAATCTCACGTCGGGATTTCGTCCGTTACCCGTTATGGCGCTAGGATGGCATCGGTATGCGTCTCGATCCGGATCAGGACTACACCGTCGAGCTCGGACTCGACGAGCCCGATGATCCACGCGCGCTGGCCCGCAAGCTCGCGCATCAGCTCGAGGTCGCGGCGGAGACCCTGCCGCCGCTCGAGCTGCGCAAGCGTTCGATCGATGCGCGCCGCGGCCGCGTTCGGTTTCACCTGATCGTGGGTGCGGTGACGCCCGAGGGTGGGCCGCTCGGTGGTGCGCCGGTGCGCGAGGTCTCGGGATCGCCGGTCGTGATCGTGGGTGGTGGGCCGGCCGGTCTGTTCTGCGCGTACGAGCTCGCGCGCGCCGGCGTGAAGTCCGTGATCGTGGATCGCGGCAAGCTCGTGCAGGCGCGGCGCCGCGATCTCAAGGGACTCACCCAGCACGGCGTCGTCGACACCGACAGCAACTATTGCTACGGCGAGGGCGGGGCAGGGACCTACTCCGACGGCAAGCTCTACACGCGCTCGCACAAGCGCGGCGACGTGCGCGACGTGATCGAGATCCTGGCCGTGCATGGCGCGCCCCAGGACATCCTTGTCGACGCGCGGCCGCACATCGGTTCGAACAAGCTACCGAAGGTGATCACCGCGATGCGGGAGCGTCTCGAAGGCGTGGGCAGCGAGATCCGGTTCGGTGCGCGGGTCACGAGCCTCGTGGTTCGTGATCGCCGCGCGATCGGGGTGCAGCTCGCCGATGGCGGCGAGGTGATCGGCCGCGCGGTCGTGATGGCGACAGGCCACTCGGCGCGTGATGTTCACGAGCTGCTCGCACGCGCGGGCGTGCAGCTCGAGGCAAAGCCGTTTGCGATGGGCGTGCGCATCGAGCATCCGCAGCCGCTGATCAACTCGATCCAGTACGGCCGCGCGGCGGGGCACGCGAAGTTGCCGGCTGCGTCGTACAAGCTCACGTACACGCCGAGTGACAAGCGCGGCGCATTCTCGTTCTGCATGTGCCCGGGAGGCTGGATCGTGCCGGCGGCGACCGAGCCCGATGGTGTCGTCGTCAACGGCATGAGCCTGTCGCGGCGCGACTCGCCGTACGCGAACTCCGGTCTCGTCGTTTCGATCGAGCTCGCGGATCTCGATCGGCTCGGGCTGTCGCGTCCGTTCGGTGGCGTCGAGCTGCAGCGTCGGCTCGAGCAAGCGGCCGCGGTTGCGGGCGGCGGCGGGCTGCGCGCACCGGCGACGCGCGCGACGGACTTCGTGCGCGGCAAGGCGTCGACCACGGTGCCGTCGACGAGCTACGAGCCGGGCTTGCTGGCGGGCGACATCGGCGCCGTGCTCGATTCGATCGGCATCCCGATCGCTGCGCGGCTTCGCGAGGCAATCGGTCACTTCGACCGGCAGATGCGCGGCTACCTGACGCAAGACGCGGTGCTCGTGGGCGTGGAATCACGGACGTCATCGCCGGTGCGCGTTCCGCGCGATCCCGAGCGGCTCGAGTCACCGGACCTCGCCGGGCTGTATCCGTGCGCCGAGGGCGCGGGCTACGCGGGTGGCATCGTGTCAGCCGCGCTCGACGGAATCCGCGTTGCTCGCGCGATCACTGCACGAACTTGAGCCCGAACGCGATGCTCGCGGCCGGTGCCTGCGATGCATTGACCTGACCGAACAACTTCAGCTTCCACAGATTGAGCTGAACGCCCGCGAGAATACGCGCCGTGCCCGGACTGCCATTGTTCGAGCCGGTTGCGGTGATGTCGACGGTCCCGAGATCTCGACCATCCGAGCTCCGCATCACACCGCTCAGGCTGCTGTCGATCGTGCTGCGTCCGATGGTGAAGTCGAGGCCGGCACCCACGTAGAGGGTCGCGATCAACGCGACCCGGATCCCGGTTGTCGCCTCGAGCGGCACGGTGACCGCCGTCGAGGTCAGGTCGAGCCGACCGACCGAGTCGAGCG
The DNA here is from genome assembly GCA_043752985.1 of Myxococcales bacterium. Classification (GTDB taxonomy): domain Bacteria; phylum Myxococcota_A; class Polyangia; order Haliangiales; family Haliangiaceae; genus JABFXX01. The sequence goes on along the minus strand of JAYUYE010000594.1, from coordinate 886 downwards.
CCACCGGTGCCGTGTTCGATCCACTGCCGACGGAGAAGCTCGTCGAGAGCGTGTCGCCATCGCTGCCGAGCTTCCACCGCGTGTACTCGAGCCCCGTCGTCAGCGACACGCCGATCCAGCGCATGAACGTTTCTGCGCCTGCCTCGGCGGACGGCGGGAGCAGCTGGTACTGAACATGTGCCCCGGCACTCGTGACGCTGCCATCGAGCTGCTCCGTCGCCGCATTCCGATAGAACCCGTTCGCGTACACGGTCCATCTCGGGTGCCGCCACTCGCGCAGGTTGATCCCGACCATGACCGCGAAGTTCGCAGCAATTCCGGCGGTCGGTCGCTCTTTTGAGCGAATGTCCTCGTCGCCTGCAGCGGAGACATTCGCAGCGAGCCCCGCGATCAAGCCTCGCGGTACCGATGCATAGTCAGCCCCGATCCCGCGCGCGGAGAACGACGTCGCGTCGGTGAAGGCCTCGAGGAAGTCGTCGATGCTCGCGGTCTGATAGATGTCATCGACGCGGCCCTTGATCTGCGCGGCGAGCTCGGCCGCCGACACACCGAGTTGCTGCGCGAGCATGTCTCCTTCGGGGGACAGCCGGACGGTGACCGCGGACTGCGCACGCGCCATCGCCGGCGCCGACAACACGATCACCATCACGAGCCAGCGCATGGCGCACCGTGGCAGGGCGGGACACCGCCGGCCAGGCGATGGCCCGCGGTCTCACGCGGATCTCAGATCGCGACGGCGCGAACGGAAGAGGATCCGTTCGAGGCCTTGTGCGCCGGATCGGCCTTCTCCGTCGCCACGCGCTTGATGCCCTCGCGAACACCGACGCGCGGCATCCAGCCGAGTACGTCACGCGCGCGATCGCTGTGGTAGTGAAGCCGCGCCAGT
>JAYUYE010000593.1:0-9614 GCA_043752985.1 Myxococcales bacterium | reverse complement strand
ACCGCCGGGCGTGGTCTCGATGGGCGAGGACTTGTGCACGGTGCCATCGAGCGCGATCGTGACGCCGTTCGGCAGCTCCAGCCCGAGCGTGACGTGCGAGCCGATCGTGGCGGGAAACGGCACCTTCATCGACAGCAGCTTTCCCTTGCGCAGCTTCCGCGTATAGAACTGCTCGACCTGGTCCCACGTCGGGCAACGCACGTGGAGCGTGCGTCCTGCCGCCACTACTTCCCCTTCTTCAGCTTTTCGGTGGGCTTGAAGTCCGGATCCGCGACGAGCTCGATCGACTTTTGGATCACGGCCTTCTTCTTCGCGCGGTCGAGCGGAATCGTCGACGCATCGTCGCGCCACTCCTCGGCGGTGATCTGCGAGTACGCAGGCTTGAAGCCATCCGACAGCGCGCGCAGCTCGTAGTCACGGCCGGCGACGGTGGGGAACGAGACGCCGGTGTTCGGGTATCCGATGAGCAGCCAGACCTCGGCACCGGGCGGCGACGTCTCGATGTGAATCGGTCCCTCGCCGGGAACGAAGTCCTTGGGCGCGACGGCGAGGTTCGGCGGCCGCGCGGGTAGCGGGTCGGCCAGGCTCTTGCCGGTGTTCTTATCCTTCGCGACAGCCTTGAGCGTGACGTTGACGTTCGCCTTGCGCGCCGTGCCGGTACCGCTCCAGCTCGCCGGGAGAACCTCGGTGTCGACCGCCTGATAGCCGTCGAGCTCGATCCGGACCCGATGCATGACGAGCGACGACAGCGGGAACGTCTTGAACGTCGGACCGCTGCGTCCAAGCTTGATCCAGATGCTCGCGTCAGGTGGCGTCGAGCTCACCTTGATCGTGCCCATGTCGGCGAGGCCGTCGACGGCGAGCTTCTCGCGCCGCTTGATCTCTTCCTCGTCTTTCTTGCGCCGCTCCTCGTTCGCGGCGTTCTGGTCCTGCTGGCCCGTATAGACCTTGTAGAACCCGATCCCGCCGCCGATCACGACGAGCAGCGAGATGATTCCGAGCGCGCGACTCTTGAGTCGCGGGGTTGGCTGCTCCGTAAAGTCCGGAAGCTCGGCGAGGTTCGGCCGCGCGATCGGACGCGGCGTGTTGACGCGGTCGGCAGCTTGCTCGGCGCGCCGCGCGGCATTCTCGAGCTTCTCGGCGGCGGCTTCCGCGTGCTCGGCCGCGGTCGAGACCCGGCGCACCGGGCCTTCTAGATCCGACAGCGCGCTCATCGCTGCCGACTCGTCGCGCGTGTTCGGACGCGACGGCCGCACGACGTCGGAGTCCGAGTCGCGCACCGGCGGTGGCAGTGGCGTCTCGTCGTCCGGATCGTCGAGCGACGGCACGCGCGAGCGCGACGGCACGATCGCCTCCTTGCGACGCGGATCGAGCTTGATCAGCTCGGAGATCGGATCGCGCTTGAACGACGCCGCGTCCTCGACCGCCGTCAGCTCGCGTGAGTCATCGAGATCCTGGAGCAGCGCATCGAGCCGGTTGCCGGTCGTCGGCTTGCGCACGAGCGCCTCGGCCCGCATGTCGATGCTCGGCCGCATGGGCGTGACCTGGACGGCACTGTTGCCGAGCGACGCGAGCAGATCTTCGGTCGCCTCGTCGATGTTGGTGTCGGTGGCCGACAGTCCCGCGGCCTTGATGACCTCACCGCGATCGGCGATCTCCCAGCGATCGTCCTCGAACGCCTCGAGCATGTTCTCGAGCAGGTCCGTCGCGTTCTTGTAGCGCCGCGAGATGTCGGTATCGAGGGCGCGCTGGACGAGGCGCTCGACCGCGGGCGTGACGTGCAGCGTGCCCGGCGGAACTTCGCCCGACAGCATCGTGAACAACATCGCGCCGACCGCATAGACGTCGGCAGCCGGCGTGGGATCCTCGCCGACGACCAGCTCGGGTGCGATGTAGCCGGCGAGCCCGCGCCACAGCGACGAGTCCGCACCCTGCGCGACCGCCATGGTCAGCGCGCGCCCGACCACGAAGTCGCCGAGTCGGACCGCGCCGTCCTCGTCGATCAGCACGCTGCGCGGGTGCACGGCACCGTGGACGACGTTGTTCTTGTGCGCGACGGCGAGCGCCTCGACCACGGACTTGCCGATCGCTCCGGCGACGTGGAGCGACATCTTGCCGCCCTGCCCGCGATTCGAGCGGGCCGCGGCGATCAGATCCTGGACGGTGACGTAGCGACCACCGCCGCGGGTGACCACGACGACGTCATAGCCACCCTCCTCGACGCCGACCGTCGGGACGATGTTCTGGTGCTCGAGGCGGATCGCGGTGGCGATGCCCTTGGCCTCGGTCAGCGCGACCCGGAACGAGGTCTCGTCGAGCATCTTGGCGTCGACGACGAGGCCGCGCAGGTTGCGCTGGCCAGAGAACTGGGCGCGATGGATCGCGCCGTACATCGTCACGGCCAGCCGCTCGCTCAGCACGACGCCGGCGATGATCTGCTCGGCCGCTTGGCCTCCCACGGGCAACACTATAACCGGAAGTTCATGACAATCCACGGCTCCGCGAACAGGTAGAACACCGCCGCAGCGGCGAGGAATGGCCCGAATGGCAGCTCGGTCCGCATCAGCGATGGCGCGTCCTCTTGACTGGCGAGCGGTTCGGTATCTGCGTCCGCGGGTCCGAGCTGCGCGGCCTTGAGAAACCGTGCAACGAACAGCAGCGTGAGACCGACCGCTCCCGCGATCGCCGCACCGAGCAGGGTCTTGAGCATCACGCCGGTCACTGCGAACAGGACGCCGGCGCCGGCAGCAAGCGCGAGCACGCGGATTCCAAGCTCGCGGCCACCGACCTGGCTCGCGGGCTCGCCTGCGACGTCGGCCTCGGCCTCGGTGGCCGCGGGCTGCGGCTCGAACCGGCGAGCAGCGACCAGCGCCACCAGCGAAACCACGGCGCTCGGCAGCGCGAGCCAGAACCACCCGAGCAGCCCGCCGACCGATGCGAGCACCACGCTGGCGACGGCGATCACGGAGCACACCATCACCATCGCCGAGGACCGCGGCGCGTCGTCCGCGGAGCGCTCGCCGGGTGCGCGCAGCAACACGAACACGCCGACGACCGCACCGACGACGGCGCCGCCGAACAGCGATGCGACCACGCCGGTCGCGCCGAGCAGCGCGCCGATCACGGCGAGCAGCTTGCTGTCCCCGAGGCCGAGGCCCTCACGGTCCGTGAGGATCCAGTAGACCTCGCCGATCGACCACGGCAGCCCGTATCCGATCGCGGCGCCGATCAGCCCGTGATGCCAGCTGCGCCCGAGGACGAGGCCGAGGCCGTAGAAGATCACGATCGAAGGCAGCGTGACCTTGTCGAGGATCAGCTTGTGATCGAGATCGATGAACGTGATCACGACCATCACGAAGCAGAACGCCGCATAGATCCCGAACCGCGCGAGTCGCAGGTCGAACGCCTCGGTCAGCGCGCCGGTCTCGACCGTCGCAAACCACGCGAGCCCGAATAGAAGGCCTGTCACCGCCTCGACGATCAGGTAGCGGGCCGAGAACGGGGCCTTGCAGGACCGGCACCTGCCGCGCAGCCACAGCCACGACAGCAGAGGGACGTTGTCGTACCAGGCGATCGGGGTTTGACAGGCGAAGCAGTGCGACCCGGGGGCGACGACCGACCGCCCCTTCGGGAACGCCTCCGACGGCGGCCAGCGGTAGACACAGACGTTCGCGAAGCTCCCCCACAAGAGGCCCATCAGAACGGCGAACGCGTAGGCGCCCCACGACGTTGCCAGGGGTTCGAGGTCGCGAAGCACCAGCAGCTTCACGGTAGCCCGATTGACCTGGCTCGTCGACAAAGCTAAGAACCAAGCGGTGATCCGCGCGCGTATCGTTGCCATTCTGACCCTCGGGTCGGCGGTGGCGTGCGGGCGATCGCAGGGCGTGCCCGACGAGGACCTCGGAGGCCTGGTCGAGGAGGCGAAACGGCCCGATCCGAAGATCGCCGTCGAGCGCGCCGCCAAGGAGCCAGCCGAGCTCGGCCGCGCGCTGTCGCAGCCCTATCGCAAGGTGCTGGTCGACCTCGGCCCGCACACCGCGACGCTCGCGGGCTCGACGACCGTCGAGGAAGCGGGCAAGCCCGTGAGCTCGCTGATCGACACGACCAAGATCGAGATCGGCGATGCCGGCGCGTTCCACGCCGTGTACGGCAACGATGCGGACTACGGGCGCGAGGTGATCTTCGTCGGGGGGAAGCTGTACCTGCGGCCGCGCTATCAGCGCTGGCACGGTCGCGCGCCCGAGAACACCGACGAGCCGGCGGCGCTCCGCGACCAATTCTTCGAGCCGATCGCCGCGACCTGGGATCTGCTCGCGCCGGGCATCGAGCTGTCCGACATGGGACCGGCCGACGCCGCCGGGCGCCCGGGCCGCAAGATCGCGATCCAGCTGTCGCCGAAGCCGGCGAAGCCCGCGGCCGAGCCGATCGCGCAGAAGAAGTGGCGCGAGCAGCGCACGATCGAGGAGGTCAGCGGCGAGGTGATCCTCGACGCCGACAAGGGCGCCCCGGTCTCGGTGCGGCTCTCCGGTACGGTCTCGTTCATGCGCGATGGGCGGCGGTTCAAGATGAAGACCTCGATCACCGCAGCGATCTCTGCGATCGGAACACCGGTGGCGATCAGCGCACCCGATCCGGCCGACGTCGTGGCGACCCCCGAGCGCAAGCGCGAGGTCGACGACCGGGACTACCTGCTGCAAGGCATCGCCCCGCCGATCCGCAAAAACGCCGACGGCACCGCGGCAACGCCGGTTGCGCCGAAGGCCGCGACACCATGACCACCGACCTCGTCGCACGCCGCACGTACCTCGATCCGGCTCGCCGCACGATCATCGCGCGCGCGATCGCGGGCAGCCTCGCGGGCCTGGTGCCGATCCCGTTCCTGGACGACTGGGCCAGGGCCGCGGTGCTCGGTGGTGGCTATCGGCGGATCGCCGCGACGCACGGCGTCGATCTCGACGACGACGCGATCACGAGCCTCGTCCACGGCAAGACACCGCCGCCGTCGATCTCGCAGCTGGCCGTGAGCGGCATCATGTACCGGATCGCCGGGCTCGCCGCGAAGCGCATGTTGCTCGCGCTCGCCACCGTCAACCGTGCCCGCGCCGCGTCGCGCACCTTCACGACGATGACGCTGTTCGATCACTACTGCGCCAAGCTCCACACCGGGCCGGCGCTCGACGGTCCGACCGCGCTCGCGCTGCGCGAGGAGATCGCCCGTGCGATCGACCAGACCCCAGGCGCGCTGAGCTTTCATCCGTTCCGCCGCGGCTTGTCCTCGGCAGCGCGCGCCGCGCTCAAGGCACCCCTCGAGCTCGCCGACCTCGCGAGCGGTGGTGCGTTGCGCCGCATGTTGACCCGCAGGAGCTCTGCCTCCCCGGTCACGGATGCCGAGGTCGTGAACGACGTCGAGCAGGCGCTCGAGTCCCAGCTCGCAAACCAGAGCGGCTTTCTGTCGCGCACCGTCGCCGCGGTCGAGGTCCAGCTGTCTGCCGACGGCAACCCATTCCTCGACGGTGCCCTCGATGCACTCGACAGGCGATGGCGTGCGCGGCGGGTGGCGGGGCTTCCGTGACGCAACCGAGCAGTGCGCCCGAGCGGCAGGCGCTGACGGCCGTCAAGCGCGTCGTCGTCAAGATCGGGAGCCGACTGCTCGCGGAGAGCCCGGCGAGTCGGCCCGCGGCGATCGGCGATCAGGTCGTCGAGCTGCGGCGCCGCGGCGTCGAGGTGATCATCGTGAGCTCGGGTGCGATCGCGCTCGGCTTGCGCCGGCTCAACATCGCGAAGCGCCCGCACGAGCTGCCCGGTCTGCAGGCGGCCGCGGCCGTCGGCCAGAGCCTGCTGATGCAGCACTGGGAGCATGCCTTTGCGGTGCACTCCATCGCGATCGGCCAGGTGCTGCTGACCCACGAGGACCTCGGTGATCGCCGGCGGTTTCTCTCGGCGCGACTCACGCTGCGCGCACTGCTCGATCAGAACGTCGTGCCGATCATCAACGAGAACGACACGGTTGCCACCGAAGAGATCAAGTTCGGCGACAACGACCAGCTCGCCGCACTGGTGTGCAACCTCGTCTCGGCGGATGCGCTCGTGATCCTGACCGACGTCGAAGGGGTCCGCGATGCGAACGGGATCCGGATGCCGATCGTGCGCGACATCGAGCGCGAGGCCGCGCCGGTCGCGGGTGGCAGCACGAGTGGTGTCGGGTCGGGCGGTATGGCATCGAAGGTCGGCTCCGCGCGGATCGTCACCCGCACCGGCGTCCCCGCGATCGTCGCGCCCGGCCGTGATCCCGATGTCATCGTCCGGGTGCTCGGTGGCCACGATGTCGGAACGCTGTTCGTCCCCGGCGCCTCGGTCCTGTCGGCGCGCAAGCACTGGATCGCGTACGGCTCCAAGCCGGAGGGCAAGCTGACGATCGATGACGGGGCCGCACGCGCCCTGACCACCGGCGGCAAGAGCCTCTTGCCGGCGGGAATCACCGAGGTCCAAGGCGGCTTCGAGCTCGGCGCGACCGTCAGCGTGATCGCCAATGGGGCCGAAATTGCTCGGGGACTTGTCGCTTACCCCGCCGAGGACCTCCGCAAGATCTCAGGCTTGCAATCAGCTGCCATCGAGGCCAGGCTGGGGTACAAGGGCATCGACGAGGCGATCCACCGAGATGATCTCGTGATTCTGTGAGCAGCGCGCTGGCGACATCCGAGCATGGCCGACCCGAGGACCGGGCCGCCGTGATCCGTAAGATCGCAGAAGCCGCCCGCGCCGCCGCCCGGATCGTGGCGAAGGCACCTGCCGCTCAGCGAACCGCGGCGATCCAGGCGATCGGCGCCGCGATCGAAGCCCAGGCCAGCGAGATCCTCGCGGCGAACGCGCGCGACCTCGCCGCCGGTGAGGCTGCAGGGCTATCGGCCGCGATGCTCGATCGGTTGATGCTCGATCCGAAGCGGGTCGCCGGCCTCGCCCGCGCGGTCGCCGAGGTCGCAGCGGCCCCGGATCTGATCGGCACGATCGAGCGGACCGAGGTGCGTCCCAACGGGCTCGAGGTCTCGCGCGTGCGGATCCCGCTCGGCGTGATCGCGATGATCTACGAAGCGCGCCCGAACGTGACGACCGATGCGGCGGCGCTCTGTCTCAAGGCCGGAAACGCCTGCGTCCTGCGCGGCGGTCGCGAGGCGATCGAGAGCAACCGCGCGTTGCTCCGCGCCGTGCAACACGGGCTGACGGCCGCCGGTCTCCCCGCCGAGACCGTGCAGCTCGTGCCGATGACTGACCGCGAGGCGATCGCGGATCTCGTCAAGCTCGAGGACCTGATCGACCTGTGCATCCCGCGCGGCGGCGAAGGCCTGATCCGCTACGTCTCCGAGCACGCACGCGTGCCGGTGATCAAGCACTACAAGGGTGTCTGCCACATCTACGTCCATGCGCCGGGCGACGTGGCGGAGGCTGTCTCGATCGTCACGAACGCGAAGGTCCAGCGCCCTGGCGTGTGCAACGCAGTCGAGACCGTCCTCGTCGATCGCTCGGTCGCGCCAGCGTTCATCCCGGCGCTGGTCGCCGCCCTCGGTGGCACCGTCGAGCTCCGCGGCGATGATGACGTCCGTCAGCTCGGAGGACCGAGCGTGCGGGCCGCCACCGAGGACGACTGGTACGCCGAGTACCTCGACCTGATCCTCGCGGTGCGCATCGTCGACGGCCTCGACGCGGCGATCGCGCACATCGAGCAGTATGGCTCGAACCACACCGAGTCGATCCTCACCACCGACCGCGAGATCGCCGAGCGCTTCGTGCGCGAGGTCGACTCGTCGACCGTGATGATCAACGCATCGACCCGGTTCGCCGACGGCGGCGAGCTCGGCCTCGGCGCAGAGATTGGCATCTCGACCACGCGCCTCCACGCCTACGGGCCGATGGGCGCCGAGGGACTCACCACCACCAAGTTTGTTGTTCGTGGCAACGGCCAGATTCGCACCTGAGGAGCACAAGGCGACGCATGACCCAGAAGAAGAAAATTACGGCGAAGGGGCCGGCCCCGGCGACCAAAGGCAAGCCGAGGCGCGCGGCGGAGGAAACCGAATCTGCCGAGCCGCAGAACACCGACGGCCTCGACGGCGCACTGCGCGCCCTCGAGCTCGCACTCGACAAGAAGGCTCTCGAGCCTGTCCTGCTCGATGTCCGCGAGCTGTGCTCGTTCTGCAACTATCAGCTGGTGCTGTCCGGACGTTCGGATCGCCAGGTCGATGCGATTGCCGACGGGATCAGTGCGGGTCTCAAGCTCCACGATCTGCGACCGATCGGGTCGGAGGGCGCGCGCACCGGTCAGTGGGCGCTGCTCGACTACGGTGACTTCGTGGTTCACGTGTTCCTCCACTCCGCTCGCGAGCACTACGATCTCGAGGGGCTATGGAACGACGCGCCGCGCGTGGCGATCGATGTGCCGGCTGATGCCCACATCCCGGCCGACGAATCGTACGACGCCGTGTCGTGAAGGTCGTCCTGGCCGTCGTCGGGCGGCTCAAGGAGTCGTATCTCGTGGAGGCCGAGGACGAGTACCGCAAGCGGCTGCGACCGCTGTGCACGCTGACGGTCGGTGAGCACAAGGACGAAGCGGCACTGCTCGCCGCGCTACCAGCGAACGCCCACCTCTACGCGTTCGACGAGCGTGGCGTGTCGATCACGAGCGCGGCGTTCGCGAAGGACATCCTCGGCGCCGAGCAGCAACATGGCGGTGGAGCGCCGGTGGTGTTCGCGATCGGCGGCGCCGATGGCCACACCGATGCGCTGCGGACCCGGGCGAAGAAGTTGATAAGCTTTGGTCAGCTGACGATCGCGCATCGCCTCGTGCGCGTGCTCGTGGTCGAGCAGATCTACCGCGGCCTCTCGATCCTGCGCGGCTCGCCCTATCACCGAGAGTAGCGAAAACCTCTCGAGCGCGATCAAGGCTCGGCGCGGATGATCGTGCCGACGCCGCGGTCGGTGAACAGCTCGGCAATCACGTTGTGCGGGGTGCGCCCATCGATGAGGTGCACTGCCTGGACGCCACCACTGAGTGCGTCGAGGATCGAGGCGGCCTTGATCGCCATCGCCGCGTCGATCACACCGGCTTCGATCTTCGCGCGCAGCGTGGTCGGCGTGAGGTCGGTCACGAGCTCGCCGGCCTCGATGATGCCCGGCGTATCGGACAAGAAGATCAGCTTGTCCGCACCGATCGCCTTGGCCACCGCCGCCGCGACCGGATCGCCCTTGAGGTTGTAGCTCTGGCCGTCGACGCCGAGACCGACGGGCGTGATCACCGGGATGTACGACTGCGCGAGCAGCGAGTCGAGGAAGACCTTGTTGACCTCGGTGAGCTCGCCGACCTGGCCAAGATCCTGGCCGTCCTCGCGGACGAGCTTCTTCGCGCGCAACAGGGCCGCGTCGCTGCCCGACAGCCCGATCGCGTGCGCACCGCGCTGGTTGAGCAGCATCACGAGATCGGCGTTGATCGCGTCGAGCACGGCCTCGACGGTGTCCATGTCATCGAGCGACGTGACGCGCAGACCGTCGATGAACACCGGCTGCCCGCCGCGCTGCTCGAGCGCCTTCGTGATGTCGGCGGCGCCGCCGTGGACCACGACCGG
>JAYUYE010000592.1:0-4008 GCA_043752985.1 Myxococcales bacterium | reverse complement strand
TCGAGTGCCGCGAGCTCGAGCAGCGAGACCTTGCGGATCCGGTCGTCGCCCGTGACGTCGGTGCGCCGCTCGAGCAGCGCCCGCAGATCCGCCCACCGTTGATCGACGCGATAGAGCTGCGCGAGCGAGTCGAACGCGTCTGCGGCATCTGGCTCGACCTCGAGCACGGCGAGCCATGCGCGCTCCGCGGTCGCCCGATCGGCCAGCCGATCTGATGCGACGATCGCGAGCTCGGTGGCGATCGCTCGGATCTGCGCCGGCGACGCCTTCGCAGCACGCAGGGACGCGAGGGCGGACGCGAGCTGCTGCGCCCATTCCCCGTCGCGGCCGAGCTGCCCTGCGAGGAGCGCGAGAGCGCCGCGGTTCTCGGCGTCGGTCGGATCAACAGCGAGCACGCGGAGGCCCGATTGCCACGCCGCCGCCGGGTCTCCGAGGTCGCCGTGATAGAGGCGCATCAGCGCTCGATCGATGTCGAGGCGCTCCGCGGGCGTGGTGGCGGCCTCGCCCGCGCGGATCACCTCGAGCGCGACGGCTTGCAACCCGATGTTGCGCGATGCCACCAGGTGCGGGAGCACCAGTCGCGCTGCGCCGACGCGATCCGCTGGCGGAACCTTGCCGCCGGGACCATCGATCGGCAGGTAGCGAACGAGCGCGCCGATCGCCTGCGGGCGTGCGGTGGTCGCAGGCGCGCCGGGCGTCGGAACCGCGAGCGCGTCGCGGTAGTAGGCGAGCGCGCCCGCCGGATCCTCCAGGGTTTGCTCGTGCAGGAGGCCGAGGCGCAGCAGCAGATCGAACCGCGGCTGCGCCTCCGCATTCGAGCTGCCGATCGTCTGCAGCTCCAGGGCGAGCACCTCGGCGAGAGACTCCCAGTCGCCGCGTGCTTCTTCGATCCGCGCGAGTGCGCGCATCGCCTGGACCTGGTTCGGCAGGGCCGCGAGCGCCTCGCGATACGTGGTCGCGGCGCCATCGAGATCGACGAGCCGCTCCTCCTGGAGAGCAGCGATCTCGATCAGCAGCGACGAGCGCTCCTCGGGATCCTTCTCGCGCGCCGCGCGGCGGCGGTACGACGCGAGCAGCTCGGGCCAGTCCGCGAGCTGGATCGACAGCTCCTCGAGGTGCTGCTCCGCTTCGACATCGTCGGGCGCGAGCTCCAGGATCTGGCGGTGATATGCGCGGGCACGCTCGGGATCGGCGAGGCGCCGGCTCGCGATCCGCGCGAGCTCACGAACCAGCTTGAGTCGCGTGGTGTCGTCGATCATCCCGGCGTCGGGCGCCGACAGATGCTTGTCGAACATCGCCGCGACCTCGCGCCACTGATCAGGCTCCTGCGCGAGCCGCAGGACGTCCGCGTAGAGCGGCGAGCTCATCGGCTCGAGGTCGAAGGCGCGCAACGTCCAGGTGAACGCGAGCGTTCGCGATGCGAGCTTCTGCTCGCACAGCTGGCGGATCTGCGCGATCTTTGCGAGCCGCGCATTCTTGTCGGGCGCAGCGGCGAGCTCGATCTCGTACATGGTGATCAGCCGCGGCCACTTCTCCTGCTTCGCGTAGATCGGTGCGAGTGCACGGGCGGCGCCGACGTGCGTGGCATCGACGGCAAGCACGCGCTCCCAGACCTGGCGTGCTCGCTCGAACGCCTGCACCGCGGTCGCATCCTTGGTCGCTTCAGCACGCTGCTGCGCAAGCTGCGCGGCACGCTCGACGAGCGGCAGCCGCGCAGCCTTGGCGTCGAGGCGATCGGCGATCCCCAGGAGCGCATCGACGAGCTCCTCTTCCTGACCGAGGCGCGCGTACAGGGCTTCGAGCCCGGCGAAGTCGCCCGCGGTCGCGTACAGCTCGCGCAGCGTGCGCAGCGCCTTTGCGTGATTCGGCTCGAGCTCGAGCACGCGCTGCCACTGCGCGGCAGCGACGGACGCCGAGCCGAGGCGATCGGAGTAGACCTGCCCGAGCTTCTCGAGCAGCGTGATCGCTTCCTTCCGCTGTGCGGTTGCAGGTTCGCCCGCCAGTAGTGCGGCGACCTGACGGTCGAGGATCTCGGCGAAGGCGAGGTAGCGCTTCTCGCGCTCGTACAGCGAAGCGAGCGTGGCGAGCGTCTCCGGGTGATCGTGGGGCTCGTTGGCCGCTTTGCCCTCCGCGAGGATCGTGTTGAGGATCTCGATCGCGAGGCGAGCATCGCCGAGCCGCTCCGCCGCGAGCCGCGACATCTCCGCTTGCTTGTTCCGTCGCTCGAGCGCGGGCAACAGGCTCGCTTCGCGACCCAGCACATCGATCAGCGCGCGCCACTGCCGCCGCTTGATGTAGATCTCCTTGAGCTTCGCGAGCGAGTCCGCATCGCCGACGGACAGCTCGAGGATCCGCTCGAGCGGCCGCACCGCGTTCGCGAAGTTACCGAACCGCTCCGACCACAGGTCGGCGACCTCGCGCAGGATGACGACACGCTCCTCGTCGGGAACGTCCGGTGCCTCGGACTTCTTGGTGAGGACCGCGATCAGATCGTTCCAGCGCCCGAGTGCGCGGAACTTGGCAGCGAGCTCGTCGGCCGCGCGCTTGTTGTCCGGATCGATCTTGAGGATCGCGTTGTAGGTGTTGATCACCATCACGTCGAGCTTCAGGCGGTCGCGATAGATCTCGACGACCTGGTGCAGGCGCTCGACGCGACCCGCGATATCCGACTCGGGGAGGCGCTCGGTCTCTTCCTTCATCAGGTCGAGCAGCGCGTTCCACTTCTCGGTCTTGCGATACAGCCGCGCGAGCGCGACGCGCGCGTCCGTGGAGCTCGGCTCCGAGCGCAGGTGTTGTTTCCAGGCTTCGATCGCCTTCTCGGGATTGTTCTGCGCCTCCGCGAGCTCCGCGATCTCGAGCCCGATCGGGCGCGCCGAGCCCGAAATCGTCGGGCCCGAGTCAGTGCGCGGGCGCGCGGCCTTCTCGACCTGGCGCAGCATCGCGAGGAGCTTCGCGTTCTCCCCCTTTGTCGGGTAGTACGCGCGATAGAAGTCGAGCGCCGCGGGATGCGCGGGGTCGAGCTTGCGGACGCGGCGGAAGTACTCTTCTGCCTGATCGAGATCGCCGATGTGCTTCCACAGCACCATCGCGATCTGCAGGAGCATCCCGAGGTCCTCCTCGCGACGCGCCTTGAGCGCAGCCTGATAGGTCTGGATCAGCGCGGGCCAGTTCTGCGTCGAACCAAGCACCTCGGTGACCGCACGCAGCGCCTGCGGCTGCGACGGATCGAGCACGAGCACCCGCTTGACCGCGGCGTCGGCTCGTTCGGGCGTGCGCAGCTCTCCGCGCGACAGCTCGGCAAGCCCGATCAGCGCAGAGACCTTCTCCTCGGTGCTCGGTGCAATGTCGGCGCGCGTCTCGAGCAGCTTCGCGAGATCAGTCCAGCGTTCCTGGCGGCGCAGCAGCCGCGCGAGGTGGAAGGCAGCCTTCCCGTTCCTCGAGTCGACCTCGAGCGCCTTGCGCAGGTAGGTCTCGGCTTCGTCGGTCTTGGGCGAGAACCGAACGAAGGCCTCGGCGGCCGACACGTAGAGCCCGGTCGCGAGGCTGCGATCGGTCGATGCGCTCGCTTCCTTGACGTACTTCTCCGCGAACTTCTTCCAGTTCGTGGTCGCGACGTCGAGCTCTTCGAGCGCCTCGTTCGCCATGGTGTCGTTCGCGCGGAGCGACAGCACATCCGTGAACGCGTTGCGGGCGGCGACGACATCGAGCAGCTCGCCGTCGAGCACCATGCCCTTCTCGAGCAAGAGGTCGACCTGTCGTTCGACGTCGCGCGTGACCGCGAGCTCGACGTTGAGCAGCATCACGACGGTGTCGGGGCGACCGCGTCCTCCGATCAGCTTGCGTGCGGATGCGAATCGAGTGACCCGTAGATCAGCGGCGGCATTTTGTGCGGCGCCAAACAGCGCGTCGCGTGCCTGCGGATCGTCAGGGTCGTTTTCGAGAACAGCGAGGAGCGATGACAGGTCAGCCATGGACCGCGCCGCGATGGTACCGACCACCCCCGGGCGA
>JAYUYE010000591.1:0-4011 GCA_043752985.1 Myxococcales bacterium | reverse complement strand
ACGTGATTCGCGATGCGGCCGCGGAGTTCGAGCGTCGCGATGTGCGGACCCAGGAGCTCGCGAAGCGATTCACGATCCGTGGGCGGGTCGCGATCGTCGACGCTGCCGGCGCCGCGGGGCAGTTCGACAAGACCGACCTCTTGCTCGCAGGGCAGGCGAAGGCACCGGTCTCGATCGTCCGCGACTCGGGGATGATGACGATCGCCGCTAGCTTCGACTCGGGCTGGGACTTCGTCGCGCTGTTCGAGCTCGGCGGCGGCATGCCGACGCGCGTGACGATTCCCGAGACGAAGATCGACGACGTGATCGGCAAGATCAACGATGCACCCGAGCCGGTGCCGCGGGTCCCGAGCGGCGGAGGCGACGTCGAATGAGGGTCGCGCTGATCGCCGTGCAGCTCGAGGTCAATGCTGACGTCGTCACGTCGGCCGACGTCTACCGCGCGCACCTCGACAGCGCCGCAGCGCGCGCCCTCGACGCAGCGGGCCCGGCCGACCTGCGCGTCATCGTGTTTCCCGAGATCGCGGGACACCTGGCGCTGCTCGCGCTCGCCCCACCGTCAGCCCACAAGGCGAAGACCCTCGGTGCGGCGCTCGGTGCGGCCGCGGTCCGCCGTCCACTCGACGTCCTGCGCGGTGTCGCGACGACGCGCTTGCTCGATCCGCGGCACGCGGTGCTCGCTGCGCTTGCGCCCGACGGTGAACGGTTCTGGCGCAGCGTGTTCGGTCCGCTCGCGCGCCGTCACGGTGCGTACGTGGTCGCGGGCTCGCACCTGCGGCTCGGACCCGGCGGCGACCTGACGAACGCATCGTTCTGCTTCGGCCCGGATGGTCGGCTGCTGTCGACGACGGACAAGGTCAACCTCGTCCCCGGCATCGAGGATCGGGCGCCGAAGGCGCTCGGGCTCGCGCGCGGCAGTGCGGAGCGGCTCCCGATCGTCGATACGCCGTTCGGCCGGCTGTGCACCCTGATCTGCTACGACGGGTTTCGCGAGCCGCATACGTCGCTCGAGCGGTTCGAGCCGATGGGGCCGCGGCTCGCTGCGCGCGGTGGGGTCGCTGTCGTCGCGAATCCGGCGGCGAATCCGTGGCCGTGGCACGAGGCGTGGCCACCGGCGAGCCTGCATCCCGGGGGCAATGTTGCCGGAGCAGGAGAGACCGGCACGCGCGAGGAGCAGTGGCAGCGCGAGGGCTTGCCGGGAAGCCTCGCGGCGATGCCGTTCGCACGCTGGGGGATCACGGCGCACCTCGTTGGCCGGGTGCTCGACCTCCACTTCGACGGGCAATCCGAGATCATCGAGCGGACTGCGACGGGCGTGCGTTGCCTGGCGCGCGCGGAGCGCCACGATCGCGGCGGCCACGTCGCTGTGGTAGACGAGATTCATGGTGAACGAGCGGCGACCACTCCCCGTCACGGGTGAAGCCCGCGGCAGCGTCGAGGTGGTGGCGGACATGCTGCTCGATCTGTACGTCGATCCCGCTGCGAAGGAGATGCAGCACATCGGCAGCTACGAGCTGCCGAGCGAAGCGCAGGTCGAGAACGTCGTGGAGATGTGCCGCGCGCTGTTGTTCCCCGGCTACGCGGGGCCGGATGTCGCGCGAGTCTCCCGTGGCGAGCTGCGCGAGCTCGTCCGCACGCGCGTTCGCGAGCTTCGCGCAGCGCTGCATCGCCAGGTCTATCGGGCGCTTCATCACAAGAAGCAGCAGATGCTCGGGCTCGCGGACCTCGAGTGCGGCGAGTGCTCGGCGAGTGCAGACACGATCGTCGATCGGTTCATCGAGGTGCTGCCTGCGCTGCGCGATCAGGTGACGGCCGACCTGCGCGCGGCGTTCGAAGGCGATCCGGCGGCGAGTGGTATCGACGAGATCCTGCTCACCTATCCCGGGACGTTCGCGATCACGGTTTACCGGATCGCCAACGCGCTCCTCCGCGAGGGCGCGGTGGTGGTGCCCCGCATGATGACCGAGCTCGCGCACCGCCGGACCGGCATCGATATCCACCCGGGTGCCCGGATCGGCAGAGCGTTCTTCATCGATCACGGGACCGGCGTCGTGATCGGTGAGACCACCCTGATCGGCGACCGGGTCCGGATCTACCAGGGCGTCACCCTCGGCGCCCTCAGCGTGCCCCAAGGCGAGGCTCGCCCCGAGCCGGGTGTGCGACGGCACCCGACGATCGAGGACGACGTCGTGATCTACGCGAACGCGACCATCCTCGGAGGCGACACGGTGATCGGCCGGGGCTCGGTGATCGGCGGAAACGCGTTCGTCACCGTCTCGGTACCCGCAGGATCGCGGGTTCCTGGGTCTTCTCGCACCCAGCGCGCCTGAAATTCCGCCTTCTGTTTGGGCGTGTTAGACTTTTTTGGCGCTCATGGCCGATGACTCCCCTGCACGCCCGCGGACGAATACGCGTCTGCGTGGTGAGGCGCCCGCCGGCTACAACCACGGGGCTGGCGAGGAAGCGCGTCAGCGCATCGGCCGCTACGAGGTCATCAAGACCATCGGCAAAGGCGCGATGGGCGTGGTCTACAAGGCTCGCGATCCGCTGCTCGATCGCACCGTCGCGGTGAAGACCATCATGTCGCCGCAGGGGCAGGGCCGCCGCGTGCGCTCGGCCTTCCTCGAGCGGTTTCAGCGCGAGGCCAAGGCCGCCGCGAAGATGCAGCACCCGGCGATCGTGACGATCTTCGACGTCGGCGTCGACGAGGAATCGGGCGCGCCGTTCATGGTGCTCGAGTATCTCCCGGGCGAGTCGCTCGCGGATCGCCTCGATCGCGTTCGCATCCCGCTCGCGCGCTGCGTCTCGATCGCGCTCGATCTCGCATCGGCGCTGTCGTTCGCGCATCGCCAGCGCATCGTTCACCGCGACGTGAAGCCGGCGAACGTTCTCCATGCCGGTGACAACCGGTGGAAGCTGGCCGACTTCGGAATCGCGCGCATGCCCGACTCCGATCTGACCCAGGTCGGCATCTTCATGGGCACGCCGGGCTACTCGCCGCCCGAGGCGATCAAGGAAGGCCGCTACACGCCGCAGGCCGACGTGTTTGCGTGGGGCGCCTGCTTCTATGAGCTCTTATGCGGTCGGATCCCGTACGAGGGTCCCGACACCAAGACCACGAATAGCTACGTCGTCGCGGGCAACGCACCGCCGGTGAACCGCCACGACGCCTCGATCCCCGAGCCGATCGTCCAGGTCACGATGACCGCGTTGCAGCCATCGGATCGCACTCGGTTCAAGGACGCATCCGAGGCCGAGCAGGCTCTGCGGGACGCGTGGGATCGCTGCCTGACCCAGGGCCTCGTGCATCCCGCGGTCCTCGCGATGGAAGAGACGCCGCACGACAAGGTGCCCGCGCGGATGCACGAGGTGCGGACCTCTGCCCCGAAGGTTCCGATCCGGACCGACTCCGACGAGATGACGGCGCTCGACGACAAGATGCTGCAGCAGGGCAAGCCGCTCGTCGTCGAGAGCAAGAAGAGCCGGATCGGCGACGACGACGCGACGCTGCTCCATGTCCGCGATGAGAAGCCGGCGAAAGGCGATGCCACGTCGCGCGGCCTCGGCGCCGCGCCGAAGTCGCCGTCCGCGGCAGCTCGCGACAAGCACGACGGCTCGGGTGCGAAGCTGCAGCGGGACGAGATCGTCACCGACGTCGTCAGCGCGCAGGCGCCAGTGGGTGCCCGCATCGCGAGCCGTAAGCGGAGCGCGGTGCCGCTGATGATCCTGATCGTGCTGCTCCTTGCCGGAGCTACCGTTGCCGGTCTGTACTTCGCCGGCGTCATTGCCTTCTGAGTCGCGCTAGCTTCACGGGAGTGCGGCTCGCTGTGTTGACGGTGCTCGTCGCGTCCCTGGCGAGCACCCCGGCGGTGGCAGATCCGCTGGAGACGCTGCGCTCGATGCCGATCGACAGGTCGCGCAGCCAGCTCGAGCGCCTGGCCAGCGCGATCGACTTTGCGAGCTCGCTTCGCGAGAAGTCCGCACTCGATCTGGTCCGCGAGAAGATCGCGA
>JAYUYE010000590.1:0-19673 GCA_043752985.1 Myxococcales bacterium | reverse complement strand
TGCCATCGCAATCGTTGTCGAGCACGTCGCATGCCTCGACGCCGCCATTGGTTGGCGAGCACTGATACTCGCAGCCGTCGGCCTGCGTGTTGTTCGCGTCGCTGTAGCCGGGCATGCAGTCGGTCGCCGGGTTGAACATGCACGTGCTGAGCGTGCAGGTCGCCGTGGCCTGAAAGAAGTCGCAGACGCGGCCGCACGCACCGCAATTGTTCTCGTCGGTCGTCAGCATGAAGGTCTCGTCGACCAGGCCGTCGCAGTCGTTGTCGAGCCCGTCGCACGCCTCGACGCCGGCGTTGCTCTGGAAGCACATGTACTCGCAGCCATCGGACGCGGCATACGGGCCGGTGACGTCGCCGTTGCGATCGCTGAAGCCGGGGAAGCAGCCGCTGATCGCGCAGGCTCCGGCCTGGCAGGTCGTCTGCGCACCCGGCTTGTTGCACTGCACGCCACACGCGCCGCAGTTCATCTCGTCGTTCTGCTTGTCGATCGTCTCGTCGATCAGCGTGTCGCAATCGTCGTCGGCGCCGTTACACGTCTCGGGCCGGATCATGTTCGGATCGCAGGTCGGTCCGCCGCCGTCCGGCGCGTCGAGGTCGCCGCCGTCGCCACCATCGCCGTTGCCACCGTCGCCGGGGACGAGCGCACACGCGAGGCAGTACTCGTTGACGTCACAGGCCGGGGCTGCCGCCGCGATCGCAACCGCGAGGATCGCAGCGCGCCGTCTGCGGAGGAGGAAGGCGCCGACCACGAGGACGAGGCCGAGGGCGCCTTCACCGCCGCCGCTGTTGCACCCGCCACCGCCGCCCGTGGTGACGAGCTCGCCGCTCGCACCGACACCGCACTGGCCGAAGTCGCACACCTGGCCGCCCGGGCACGCGATGCCCTGGCACGGATCGGGGATGCACGCAGCCTGCGCAGGATCGCAGACCTGGAGCGGTGGGCACTGGATGCCCTGGCATGGATCACTGACGCACATGCCCGTCATCGGATCGCAGTACGCGTCGCCGCAGTCGACCGCACAGCCGGTCGCCGTGCACGTGCCGTCCTTGCAGACCTGGCCCTGACCGCACTGCACGCCCTGACAGCTCGCGACGCAGCCGCCCTCGCGGCAGAACTGGTCGCCTGGGCACGTGACACCGGCACACGGATCCGACGTGCACTGGCTATTGACGCAGAGCTGTCCGGTCCCGCACAGCGGCAGGTACTCGCACGTGTTCGGCACGCAGACACCGTCGACGTCGCGGCACACGAGGTTGTTCGGGCAGCTGATCGTCGGGCATACCGCGGCGCACACGCCGTCGCGACACTGCTGCAGCTCGTTGTTCGCGCCGGCGGGGCAGGTCACCCCGAAACACGGATCCGCGACGCAGAAGCTCGCGACGCACTTCTTGCCCTGCGGGCAGGGGAACTCGCCGGGGATGCACGGCGACGCGCACGCGCCGTTGTCACAGATTCCGCCGGCGCACAGATCACCATCGTCGATCGTGCCGTCGCAGTCGTCGTCGATCAGGTTGCAGGTCTCGGTGCCGCCGCTCGTACCGCCGACGCACTCCATCGCGCCGTTGATGCACTTGGTGAGGCCACCGCTGCACGGGCCCATACCGGCACCGCACGTGAGTCCCTCGCCGGGGACCATCTCGTCGACCTTGCCGTCGCAATCGTCGTCGATGGCGTTGCACGCCTCGGCCGTCGGGCCGACTCCGCCGGTGCACACGAGCCCACCCAGCGTACAGACGAATGCGCCGGGGTTGCAGGCGCCGATCGAGCTGCCGCACGGCTGGCCGGCATCGACCGGGTTGTCGTCGGTGGTGCCATCGCAGTCGTCGTCGCGGAGGTTGCAGACCTCGGTCGCGGGACCGATCTCGCCGGCGCACTGCACCGTACCGCTGCTGCAGATCGTCGAGCCGAAGCTGCACTCGCCGACGGCCGTCGCGCCGCACTGCATGCCGAGGCCACCGGGGCTGTCATCGATCACGCCGTCGCAGTCGTCGTCGAGGCCGTTGCACAGCTCGCCGGTGCCGGAGTTGCCACCGACACACACCAGCGCGTTGCCGGTGCACGTCAGCACGCCGGGTGTACACACGCCGACGCCGCTACCGCAGGTGCCGCCGCCGCCCGGATTGCCCTCGTTGTTCGTGCCGTTGCAGTTATCGTCGATCGCGTTGCAGATCTCGATGTTGGGACCCGTGTTGTCGTTGCACGCGAGGGCGCCGTTCGAACACACGATGTTGCCCTCGGGGCAGAGATCCGAGTCCGCGCCATCGCACGTCGCGCCCGTGCCCGACGGGTTGTTGTCGACCACGTTGTCGCAGTTGTTGTCGAGGCCATCGCAGACCTCGCTGGTCCCGACGCCCGTGCCGTGACAGGTGACCGCGCCCGCGGTGCACTGCGTGACGCCGGTGCGGCACGTGCCGAACAGCGGGCCGTTGTCACACGCCAGGCCGACGCCGTCGCACGAGCACGCCGTGCCAACGCCACCGAGATCCGGATCCGCGCCGTCGACGAGCATGTCGCAGTCATTGTCGAGACCATCGCAGACCTCCGCCTGCGGGATGCACGGCGGGGTGAGGCCGACCGTCTGGATCAGCATGTCTTCGAAGTCATTGTCGCCACCGCGGAACAGATCCTCGAAGCCGAAGTAGAACCGGTTCGCGACGAGCTTCGAGCGATAGACGAGGTGGTGAACGAAGTCGCCGTCGTTGTTGAGGTCGCGCTGCGTGTAATAGATCTTGCCGAGCAGCGACGCCGTGCCGTTGCTCTTGAAGTCACCGCAGTTCGCCGCGGCGGGACAGTTTCCGAGCATGCAACCGGCCGGGTTGTTCTCGGGTGTGATCAGGTAGAAGCCGATGAAGCCGCCCTTGTAGCGAAGCGCGGTCTGCTCCGTCGCAAAGTTCACCGTCGTCATGTTCCCGGGCTCCGACGTCTGGACGTAGAACGCCGGGTTTCCGGTATGCGTGGTGGCGTTCCCGACCGCCGCCATCGGCCGTCCGCACCCGAGAATCGGGTGGAGGTTCGCCGCCATGCCGGCTGGCGTGGTGACGTCGTCGCCGATGTTGTACCAGCCGAAGCTATTCTCGAATCCCGCGCCTTCGGAGATGTCCCGGAAGGTGACGGGCACCGACGTGTTCGGGATGAAGATCTCCGGGACCTGCGCGGCGTCGAGCGTTTGATCGATCGCGTTGGGGTTCGGCGGCGACACGCCCTCGAGCGTGTTGAAGCAAACCTGCAGGTTGTCGCCGCCGGCACCGTCGCAGTCGTTCGATCCGTTCGGCACCGGCAAGATCGTTCCGTCGACCTGGGTGACGGTCGCGAAGGCGTCCGTGCCGAACATCACCGCGAGCAGCGCGAGCGCGAGGGCCGCACGCAGAGTCCCGTTACGCATATGCCCCCGGTTGTATCGCGACGGCGGTATTTTCGGGGGCTCGGACTTGGGTTAGCGGTGGGGCAGCGCCGTCGAGATCGCGCTCACAGTGCCCTCGAACAGGGCCTCGCCGATGGTCAGGTACAGGGTGCCGCCGGTCACAGCCAGGTCCCAGGTGTTGTTGCGGTCCAGGGTCGCGGCCGCGCCGTCGAGCAGGTCCGCGGGGAGCTCGCGGAGGACGAGGTCGTCGCCCCGGTGGATCTTGCGCTCGATGATGGCCGCGGCGAGCGTCTCGGCGTTCTTGAACGCATAGACCACGACGCGCGGTGTGAGCTTGCTCGCCTTGTGCAGCCGGTCGGGCGCCGGGCTGCCAACCTCGATCCACGCCTGCCACTCGCCGCGCAGGTTCTTCTGGACGATCGCGGGCTCCTCGTCATCGGAGACGCCGCCCTTGGAGAACTCGACGCCCTCGGCGTGCTCGAGGCAGCGCGCGATCACGCGTGCGATCAGGTGGCGCTCGCTCTCCGACGGGTGCTGCGGCACGCGCCAGTCGAGCTGCTCGTAGACCTCGCGGTCGGAGTCGGCGAGCGAGATCGTGAAGCGCCGAAGGGTCGCGGGCAGTGCCACGCGCGCATGCTCGCACGTCTGGACCGCGATCAGGGGACCGGGTTCGCCGCGAGGCGCCGCGCTTTTGGCGTAGCCACCGCCGTTGACGGAGGCGATCGTGGCGACGTAGTCGGTCGCACGCTCGACGAGCCGCTGTACGCTCACGGAGCGACCAGGTCGCGCGTCATGCTCGCAACGTTCGGGCAGCCGCACAGCGCCATCGCGAGATCGAGCTCGCGCCGCAGCATGGCGAGCACGCCGGCGACGCCTGCTCGGCCATCGGCGGCGAGGCCCCACAGCACCGGGCGGCCGATCAGCACGGCGCGCGCCCCGAGGGCGATCGCCTTGATCACGTCGGCACCGCGCCGCACGCCGCCATCGAGCAAGAGCTCGCCGCGTCCGCGCAGGCGGTCCGCGATCTGTGGCAGTACATCGATCGTTGCTGGCGAGGCATCGAGCTGGCGACCCCCGTGGTTCGACACGACGACACCGGCGGCACCGTGATCGATCGCGCGCTCCGCATCGTCGGCGCGGACGATGCCTTTCACGAGCACCGGCAGGGTGGTGATCGACCGCAGCCAGTCGATCGCGTCCCACGTCAGCGCTGGATCGAGGAGGTCCGCGAAGTACGCCGCGAGGCCCGAGTCCGCGGTCGCAGCGGGGATCCGGGCATACCCGGCCGCGTGCAGATTCTCGACACCGAGCCCGGGCGGCAGCGCGAACCGGTTGCGGACGTCACGCTCGCGGCGACCGAGCAGGGGCGCATCGACGGTGACGACCAGCGCTCGACACCCGGCGGCCTCGACCCGGCGGACCAGCGCCTCGGTCGCAGAGCGGTCCTTGTAGATGTAGAGCTGGAACCACACCGGGCCCGTCGCCGCGGCGACGACGTCTTCGACGGCGGTGTTCGACAGCGTCGACAGTACGAACAGCGTGCCGGCATCTCCGGCTCCGCGCACCGTGGCGAGCTCCCCGTCCGCGTGCGCGAGCTTGTGGAACGCGGTCGGTGCGATCGCGATCGGCAGCGCGATCCGCTCGCCGAGCACCGTGGTCGCGAGCTCGCGGCGCGCGACGTCGACGAGCACCTTGTGGTGAAGCAGGACCTTGTCGAACGCATCGACGTTGCGGCGGACGCAGCGCTCATCGTCCGCGCCCGACGCGTAGTAGTCCCAGGCCAGCTGCGACAGCCGGGACGTTGCGATCGCTTCGAGCTCGTGGAGGTTCAGAACGTCGGAGGTCACTGCGGAGGAATCTGACACGTCCCGAACAGACACGTCGTGTCGCAGCACGGGTTCGCCACGTTGCACGCACCGCCGAGCGAGACGCACGCCGAGATCGGCGGCTGGCACGTGCCATCGATGCACGCGCCGTTGTTGCAGCAGTCCGCGTCGGCCGAGCAGCTGTTCCCCTGCTGGATGCACGAGGCGGCGCAGCGGAACACGTTGTTCGCGTCCTGCACGCAGATCTTGCCGCAGCACTGATCACAGGCGCCGCAGACCTCGCCCGCGGGCTTGCACGCTGCGATCCCGACGCAGCGCTGGACACCGGAGATCGTGTTCTTGCAGCCGGGCTTGCCGCCCGAGCAGCAGTTCTGCGAGGCACCGTTGCCGCCGCAGACCTCGCCGTCCTCGAGGCACGGTGTGTCCTTCGTGCAGCGCAGAACACCGGACGAGTCCGGACCACACGAGCCCGAGCAACAGTCGCCGTTGAAGTCACAGACCTCGTTGATCGGCCGGCAGCCGCAGAGGTACTGGCACTGCCCGGTGCCGAGGCCCGAGTCGACGCAGGCATTCGAGCAGCACGACGTACCGTTGCACGGATTGCCGACCGTGAGGCACGCGCCGAGGATCGCGCACCTGCCGTCCGCCTGACCCGCCGGGATGATGCACGCATCGTTGCAGCAATCTGCATTGCCGTTGCATAGATCGCCGTCGGTGCGACACGTCGTGAGGAAGGAACAGCGGCCGTTCGAGCAGACGCCCGAGCAGCACCCGCCGCCGGACGAGCACGTCTCGCCGAGCGAGCTGCACGCGCCGCCGACCGTCAGGCACAGGCCATTCGGGCCGCTGCACTGGTCACTGCAGCACTCGCCGTCGGTGGCGCACGACACGCCGATCACGTCGCACGTACCGCCGGTCGAGCACACGCCGCCGGAGCAGAACAGCGAGCAACAGTCCGAGGCCTCGTCGCAGGTCTGGCCAGCACCACCGCAGGTCTGGGCCTGAACGCAGATCTTCGCGCCGCCGATCTGCTGCTCGCAGCGTCCCGTGCAGCACTCCGCCGCCGCCGTACACGGCTCGTTCACCGACGAGCACAGGTCGATGGAGCCGAAGGCGCACTTGCCCGAGGTGCAGGTACCAGAGCAGCACTCGGAGTTGGTGCTGCAGACCTGATTGAAGCTCTTGAAGCCCTCGTCGATCTGGCCGTTGCAGTTGTTGTCATTGTTGTCACAGATCTCGGGCGCGCCGGGGTGCGTCGAGAAGCTGAGGTCGTTGCAGTCGGTGCCGCCGCACGTGCCGGTCGGTCCAAAGCCGTCGCCATCGGCGTCGAGCGGGTTGCCCATCGCCGGGCACGTTCCGGTCGCCACATCACAGGTCTCCGTGGTGCATGCGTTGCCGTCGTTGCACACGATCGCGGTACCCGATGCACACGTACCCGTCGCCGTGCAGGTCTCGGCGCCGTTGCACGCGTTGCCATCCGTGCACGAGGTTCCGGTTGCCGGCGTGAACACGCAGCCGGTCGCCATCGCGCAGCTATCCGTGGTGCACCCGTTGCTGTCGTTGCACACCAGCGGTGCGCCGGAAGCGCAGGCACCTGTCGCGGTACAGGTCTCGCCGCCGTTGCAGGCGTTGCCGTCGGAGCACGACTGGCCCTGAACGCCGACGTTCGAGCACACGGCCTGGCAGGTTCCGGCGGAGATCAGCGAGTCGGTGGTGCACGAGTTGGTGTCGTTGCACGCCGTCGGACATGCGCCAGGCAGGCCGGTAGCAATCGCGGTATCGCAGCTCTCGCCCGCTGCCGGCTCGACGATGCCGTTGCCGCACGAGGCGGAGCAGTCGGTGTCGGTCAGGCTGTTGGCGCCGACCGGGCAGCAACCATCGCCGTTGCTAGGCGCGGTGATCGGTTGATTGACGCAGCCGCCGGCCGCGCACATGTCAACCGTACACGCGATGCCGTCGTCGCAATCGAGTGCCATACCGGAGCTACAGGTGCCGGCCATCGTGCAGGTCTCGAAGCCGTTGCATGCGTTCGAGTCCGAGCACGATGCACCGGGCGTCGCCATGTTCGTGCAGCCTGCGGTCGGATCGCAGGCGTCGGCGGTGCACGCCTGGTTGTCGTTGCAGTTCAACGTCGAGCCCGGCATGCAGGAGCCGAGCGAATTACAGGTCTCTGCACCGTTGCACACGTTGCCGTCGGTACACGACGCGCCCACATTCGGCGCTGCGACGCAGCCAGTGGCGGGGCTACAGGAGTCCGTGGTGCACGTGTTGTTGTCATCGCAGGTGAGCGCGACGCCCGCCACGCACGTACCCGCCGAGCAGAACTCGGCGCCGTCGCACAGGTCCGAGTCGGCGCAGGACGGACCGGTCAGTGGGGCCACGGTGCAGCCCGTTGCCGGGTTGCATGCGTCGTCGGTACACGAGTTGCCGTCGTTGCAGGTGATCGGGGTCGTGGTGCAGCCGACACCGACGGTGCAGGCGTCGGTCGTGCACGCGCTGCCGTCGGTGCAGACCAGCGGGGTGCCGGGCATGCAGGTGCCGTTGCAGATCTCGACGCCGTTGCAGGGGTCGTTGTCGGTGCACTGCGCTGCGGTCGTGCAGGCGGGACCATCGATCGGCGCATCGAGCACCGGCGCATCGACCAGGGCGTCGATCGAGCTGTCGATCAACGGGCTGTCGATCAACGGGCTGTCGATCAGCGGAGGCGTGTCGATCACGCCACCGTCGGTCAGCGAATCAGTCGGCGCGTCGATCGCGGCGTCGATCGGTGTCCCGTTGTCATCGCCGCACGCAGCGAGCAACGACACGACCAGGACCAGAATCGAGAGTGCGGGCAGACGCGTAGCGAGGAACCCCATGGCTGATCAGTGTACAGAACCAGTGTTCGCGCTGCTTGAATCTGGGGTTTGGATCGGGTAGCGGTCAGCCCGGGGATCCGGCATGCGGCTCGACCACGACCTCGACCGACAACGTCTCGCCTCCACCGCCCACGAAGATCGTCCCGCTCGTCGGCGTGGCGTCGAGATAGTTGCGGCCCACCGCCACGCGCACATGATGTGACTGCGTCAGGACTCCGTTGGTCGGATCGAAGCCCTTCCAGCCGACCTGCGGGAGGTAGAGCTGAACCCACGCATGGGACGCCTCGCCCTGGCGCTGGTTCGCCGGGATATCGATCGATTTCGGGCCGGTGTAGATGTACCCGCAGACGTAGCGCGCGGGGACGCCCAGCAGCCGCGCCAGACAGATCATCAAGTTCGTGAAGTCCTGGCAGACTCCTCGACGATTGACGTAGACGTCGAACGCACTGGTCAACACGGTGGTCTCGCCCTGGACGTACGCGTACTCGCGATAGATCGTGTGATTGATATCGAGCAGGGTGTCGAGCAGGTCGTAGTCGTTCCGCTTCACGAAGCTCATCGCGTACTCGCCGAGCTCCGCAAGCTCGGTCTCCGGAAGCTCGAACGGCAACAGATACGGATCGAGGATCTGGCGCTGCCACGGCATCCACACCAGCGGAATGGTCGAGCGGACGCGGAGTGGTTCGTAGCCGAGTGGGTCGACGTCGAGCACCTCGACCGTGCTCTTCGACTCGATCACCATCTCGGAGAACGGCGTCTCGATCACGAGGCGGCGGACCCGATTGCCGAACACGTCGACAAAGTCGCGGCTCTGGCCCGGCACCGAGATCGTTAGCTCGGTCGATTGCACGTTTTGCAGGTGATCGTGCACCGGGGTCAGGCGCAACAGGTGGGTCGATCGCTCGACCGCCTTTTCGTACTTGTAGACCGTGCGATGCGTGACGTCGAACACGCGACGCTCGGTGCGCGCCGGCCGCCAGCGCTCGCGTGGAGTCTCGAGCCTGCCGCCGGTCGACCGCTCGTGGACCACGGCGCCCTCGCGGATCACCATCAGCTGACCCGGCGGGAGCTGGCGCCAGGTCACGGCGCGGGTCGCATCGCCGTCACGCGGCTCGAGCTCGGTCGTGCAGACGATCATCCCCTTGCGTGACTTGGCTCCGCGCCGGGTGAGGTCGACGTCGAGATCGTCGTCGCCAAACGCGATCCGTTCGTACGGCGGCGTCAACATCCCGAGCCACAGCGGCTCGCCGCGACGATCCGCATGGACGAGCAGATCGCGCCCGTCGGTGAGACACATCGTCATCTCGCCGACTTCGTTGAGCGCGCCGAGCCACTGCATCATCACGTCGAGGTCGACGTCCGCGATACTGCGCCAGCCGCGCTCGACGAACCGATTGAGCAGGCCGCAGAAGATCTGCTCGGTGTCCGTCGACCCGACGGGCTCGAACGGCCCGGGCACGTCCGCTTCCTTGCGATCGAGACTGCCGGCATGCGCCATCAGCCAGTCGCGGCGTCCCCACGTTCGCGAGAACGGCTGGGTGTTCGCATCGGAGAGCGCGCCCCACGTTGCGTGCCGGATGTGGAGCACGAACACGTTGGACGCGACCTGCTCCCACGCGAGCGCGAGCTGGCTGCGCATCGACGCTTGCGGTGGCGCCGGCTCCTTGAGGATCGCCGCCGACGGTTCGCCGGCGGGGTAATAGCCCAGGCCCCAGCCATCGGGCAGCGCGCGCCCAGCATCGAGGCAGTGCAGCGTGAATGAAGGAGCGAGCTCACCCTCGAAAGACATCGCGAGGAGGTTCGGCACGGCGCGACTGTAGCAGCGTTACTCCGCTGGCACGACGTAGGTGAGATCGACCTTGTCGATGCTCGCGAGCTTCCATCCGTCGCCACTGATCGCGATCCGGTACTGGACAAACTCGCTCGCGGTCAACCGCGGGACCGTACCGTTCTCGACGGTGACCCACGATGCGCTCGCGAGCTCGGCCGGGTCGGCGCCGGCGCGCATCTCGAACGTCAGCAGCGTCCCGCGGAGATCCGTCGTGACCTGGACGGCGGCGAACCCGATCGCGCCTGGCGTCGGCTTCGGCGCGGAGACGAACGTGAAGGTCGGTGCGAACGGCATCCTGCTTCCGCCCCAGTAGGTGGCGACGAGGACCGGATCCCACAGCGCGGGATTGTTGTTGCCGGTGTCGTTGCCGGTCACCGTGTCCGTGATCCGCCATGCCCACGGAGTGACGGGGACGACCGGTGAGCCCGCGCAGGTCGTGTCACCAGCGAAGTAGTAGTAGAGCGCGGCCGCGAGCGGCGACAGCGTCTTGGCTCCGGCGCAGTTGAGCAGATCGACGCGCAGATCGGACAGCCGCTGCTCCTTGAGTCCGAAGCCGTAGTCGACCGACGCGATCGTGCCGCCACCCGGGACCGCCAGTGGGAGCGCGACGATGGTGACCCCGGGGTTCGTCGGGGTGGCGTCCACGAGCGGATACGAGGAGCCTCCGAGGTAGGACGCCGTCAGTCCGAACGCGATCGCGGGCCGCAGCCGCGACGATGCGATCGGTCCGTCGGCGATGCTGCCGCCGGACATCTTCAGCTGAACCTTCGCGGCATCCGTCTCGTCGCCATAGTCGACGAGCAGATCGTGCCAGCCCGGCTCGAGCGGAATCGTCGCGGTCAGCCGGTCGGTCAGCGAAGGCCAGACGCTGGCGGCCACCGCCCCATCGATCCAGATCCGGAACACGTCTCCAGCCTCGACTCCGATGTCGGCCGAGAACGTGTAGTCGGCGGCGGTGTCGATCAGCACCTGACCCGCGAAGCGGACGCCAAATTGGTCCGTCACGGCGGTCAGGAGATCGTGGCCCGGTCCAGCGGTGTCGTAGTCCTCGTCGACGGTGACGACGGTGGTCTCGCCGAGCGGCACCAGCATTGCCTTGCCGTCGAACGCGCTCGCGATCAGCCCCACGTCATCGGCGGTCAGCCGCTTGCGCAGGCGCTGGCCGTCGATCGCGACCTTCATGCTGCCCATCGGAGTGATCGACATCCGCCAGAACGAGCTGCCGCCGCCCTGCTTGTACGACGCGCGGATCGGATACCAGCCCGATGCGGGCACCTGGAGCGCGAGCGTCTCCACGCTGTTCGAAGAGACCACACGGTTCGCGAACGTCATGCCGCCGTCGAACGAGATCTCGATGACCATGATGTCGTCGCCGCGAACCTCGAGCGTCACGGGCCCCTGCGGGAGCAAGATGTCGCCGGAGAACAGCACCGTGTAGTTGTTCTCAGCATTGATGCTCAGGCCGCGCGGACGATTCTGGGTGCTAGTCCACTCCGCGGGAGCCTGGCGATACGCTGCCCCGAGCTCGGGGCCGACCGCCGCGAGGACGCTGGCGTACGTGCTCGCGGCGGTGACGTGCTCGCCCGCGAATGCCCGACCATGAAGCCCGCCGAGGACGTAGGCCGCCGGCTCGATGGCGCCGCGCTTCGCGATCTCGGCCTCGGACACGCCGGCGTTGGTCGTGAAGTCGGCCTCGGTGTCATCGGTGAGCGTGATGCGGTCGCCCGCGGGGCCATCGTCGCCCGGGGATCCGGACGTCAGCGTGAACCCGCACCCCGCGAGTGCGATCACGATCGCGATAGGCCACCGCTGCACCGGCAGCATGGTACCGCGGACTCACCCCGCCCCGAGTAATTCTCGGCCGAGTGTGCCGCAGATCTCGTGAACTTCATCGACCACGTGGGTCAGCACATCGTGGACGGCGGCCCCTGCGAGGGGCTCTTGCTCGCGCTTGCTGATCCAGGCGTCGAGCACGCGCAGGCGTTCGAGCGCGACGCCGCCGGGCAGCGTGTGGTGGTCAGGGGGGCGGATGTCGCACAAGCGCCCATAGGCAGAGTGCACGCAGTAGGCGATCGATCGCGGGAACGCCGGCTCGGAGACCAGGAATCGGGCCACGCCCTCGGAGCTCACCCGACCGGCGGCCCGCTTGAGGAACGCCTCGGATCCCGACAGCGCACGCAGCATCGAGAGCCAGAGTGCGGTCTCGACGACCTCGTGGCGGCGCGGCAGGTTCGTGAAGGCGTGGTGGTGGACGTCCAGCATGCGCGCGGTCTGGCTCACGCGCTCGAGCAGGACGCCGAGCCACATGAAGTCGAGCGGCTCGTCGTGGAGCATCGTCGAGCGGAGCAGCCCCAAGGTCAGCTGCGTCGACCGGCGCACGTGCTGGTAGAACGCCTCGCGATGCTGCGCGTAGACTGCGAGCGTGGCGTCGCTGCGGATCCACAGATGGAGCTCGTTGACGGCCTCCCAGGCCTCGAGGGAGAGCACCTCGCGGATCGACCGCGCGTTCTGCCGCATGCCGCTGACCGAACGCGCCAACGACACGCCGTTGATCTCGTCCCACACCATGAAGCGCTGGACGATCTCACCGTCGCCCCACGCGCCGTGACCGTCGTCGCCGCCGGTGATCCGGTCGCGGAACTCGTCCTCCTCGCCGGAGACGACGAGCACGGATCTCCACACCTGCGCTGCCGGCAGCTCGGCATCGAGGGCGAGGGAGACGCTCGCGGACAGCATGCGGGCGGTCGCCTCGGCGCGTTCGACATAGCGCCCGAACCAGAAGCAGTGATCGGCGACGCGGGAGATCACGGCGTCTCCTTCATCACCCACGTGTCCTTGCTACCGCCGCCTTGCGACGAGTTGACGACGTAGCTGCCGCGCTGGAGCGCGACTCGCGTCAGCCCGCCCGGCAGGACCCACGGCCCCTCGCGCGACGTCAGGATGTACGGCCGCAGATCGACGCGGCGTGGCTCGACGACGCCACGCTCCGCGATCCACGTCGGGCACGACGACAGCTCGACCCGGTGTTGCGCGATGTAGCGCCGCGGCTCCGCGATGATCCGCCGGCGAAACTCCTCGCGCTCGGCCGCGGTCGACTGCGGCCCCATCAGCATGCCGTAGCCGCCTGCTTCGTCGACCGCCTTGACGACGAGCTTGTCGAGGTTCTCGAGGACGTACGTGCGATCCTCGTCGAACAAGCACACGTAGGTGTGCACCTGCTCGAGCAGCGGCTGCTCGCCGAGATAGAACTCGATCATCTTCGGAACGAACGGATAGACCGCCTTGTCGTCGGCGACTCCGTTGCCCGGCGCGTTCGCGAGCGCGACGTTGCCGGCGGCGTAGGCGCGCATGAGGCCCGGCACGCCGAGCACGCTGTCGGGCCGGAATACCTCGGGATCGAGGAACGACTCGTCAGTGCGGCGATAGATCACGTCGACGCGGCGCGGTCCGCGCGTGGTGCGGCAGTAGACCTTGTCGCCATCGACGACGAGATCCGGGGCCTGCACGAGCTCGAGGCCCATCGTGCGCGCGAGAAAGCTGTGCTCGAAGTACGCCGAGTTGTACGGACCCGGCGTCAGCACGACGGCGTTGACGTCACCGCTGCCCTCGATCTGCGGTGCGACCGAGCGCAGCGTCTCCGCGAGCCGGGTCGGATAGTGATCGACACGATGCACGCGCGCCGCATCCATCACGCGCGGGAACAGCCGCTTGCTGATCAGCCGGTTCTCGACGACGTACGACACGCCCGACGGCGTGCGCAGGTTGTCCTCGAGCACACGCCAGGTGCCGTCGGCATCGCGGATCAGATCGACGCCCGAGATGTGCAACCGCACGCCACCCGGCGGACGCAGGCCACGCAGTGTCGGACGGTAGCCCATCGCGCCGAGGATCAACTCGGCCGGCACCACACCCGCCGAGATGATCTTCTGATCGCCATAGATATCGTCGAGGAACGCACCAAGCGCGCGAAGCCGCTGCTGCAATCCGCGCTCGAGGCGCGCGAAGTCCGACGCCGCGATCAGCCGGGGCAAGAGGCAGAACGGGAAGATCTTCTCGGTCCCACGCGCATCGCCGTACACCGAGAACGTCACGCCCTGCTGGAGGAGTGCGGTCTCGGCGAGCTGCTGGGCGCGAGCGAGCTCGTCGGGCGACATCTTCGCGAGGAGCTGCGCGACGCGCGCGAACGGAGCGCGGGCGAGGGGACCGTCGAACATCTCGTCGAAGGTCCCGGGCAGGGCCGCCGCGGGATACCCGTCGAACAACCCGGCGACCGGTCCCTGCGACTGGGACTGGCTCTGCATCATCCCTCCATCGTAACGCGTTGATCCGGATTGATCCGGCGCTGCGCTGGCATCTATGGTGCGCAGGTGACGAACAGGTTGTTCAAGCGCGTCAACACCTGGTTGCGGTCTCGCGATCTGATCCTGCTGGCGTCACTCGCGGCGATCGGCGTGCTGGTGCTCGCGTTCGTCAAGCTGGCGAGCGAGGTCAGCGAGAGCGATACCCGAGGCTTCGACGAGGCGATCCTGCTCGCGATGCGGCACGCCCCCGATGATCCGATCGGGTCGGACAAGTTCCAGGCCGCTGTCATGCACATCTCCGCGCTCGGGTCGGGCGCAGTCACCGGGCTGATCGTCCTGATCGTCGTCGCGTTCTGCGCGCTCGCCGGTCACAAGCGTTACGCGCTCCTCGTGCTCGCATGCTCGGTCGGTACCGGCGTCATCATGTGGTTGCTCAAGGGCCTGTTCGAGCGCGAGCGGCCGACGATCGTCACGCACATCGATCCGCCCGGCGGCACGTCGTTCCCGAGTGGCCACTCGATGATCTCGGCAGCTCTGTACCTGACGCTCGCTGCTCTGATCGCGCGCACGCTCGAACAGCGGAAGCTCAAGGTGTTCGTGATCACGGTGGGAGCGCTGTTGACCACGTTGATCGGCGTCAGCCGGATGTACCTCGGAGTGCATTACCCCACGGACGTGATCGCGGGCTGGAGTGCCGGAGCGGTGTGGGCGCTGATCTGCGGGCTGACGGCACGCACGCTCGGCAGGCGTGGTTCCGTGCCCGTGCCACATGCCGAGGGCGCGGCGAGTCCTGGCGGCGACGCGGCAGTCGAGTCCGATCACAAGCAGTGACGACTCCTGGTAGCTGACGATCCCTGCGTTACCGCAGCTCGAGCCGATCCGCCCGCAGCCGCCCGGGGGGAGGCAGCGCGCGAATCACGACCGCGAGCCGTCGCTGGCGCGCACGTCGATCGTGAACGGCCGCGTCTCGGTCCAGTGACCGGTGGCCGAGACCTCACCCGAGCTCGTGGCGATGATGATGCGCTCCTGGCGACGCTCGCGGGCGTCTGCGTCGTCGTGCGGCAGACCCGAGTAGGGCCCGCCCGACGGCCGCCATGCCCACAGCTCGATGCGCTGCGAGCGGCCCGCCCACGCCCACTCGACCACGAGGGGATCCATGGACGGCATGCCGGGGTGGAGGCCCGGAGCCGGCTGGTACACGCGGCGCCGCACACCGATCGCGCGCACGCCATCGCCCACCGCGCGCAGATGCGCCCAGCGTCCGGCGACGGCGATCCGATCAGGGCCACTACCGTCGAGCGAGATCTCCCAGCGCTGCGTGGATGCGTCGACGATGCGAGCACCGGCGCGTTCCTGGGATGCAACGTCACCGACGAGCGGCCAGAACTCGAGCGCGGGGCGCAGCGTGAGCGTCGCCTCGCCGAGGCGGCAGGTGATGCCGGGCGGCCGCCACACCTCGAGCTCGCGGCGGAGCAGCGCCGGGACACCGAGGCCATGCTCGTCGAGATCCCCGAGCACGATCCGCAGATCGCGTGACAGCACGGCGGGCAGCGCGAACCGATCGTGAAGCTCGTCGTGCCAGTCGATCAGCGGCGAGCGATAGTGCGAGACGACCAGGCGCGCGACGATCGAGCGGAACAGGACCGCGAGCGCGGCCAGCATCGCCGGCCGCTCCGGCATCCGCACCGAGCGGAGCTCGATGATGCCCATCTTGCCGTGGCGGGCACCGTGCGGCGCGATGTGAGGGTTCCATAGCTTCTCGACATTGATCTCCGCGCGGTGCGAGTTGCCCGAGCAGTCGGCGAGCAATGGACCGAGTGCGAGCCACAGCTGCTCCGGCGGCAGCTCGCCGCGATCCGCGAGGCGCTCGAGCCAACCGAGCGTGATCGACAGCTCATCCCAGCGCTCGCGAGTGCCCTCGTCGGGGCGCGGTCCTTGCGATGCCGAGCCGGCGCACTCGTTCGCAAACCAGTACGACAGCGAAGGGTGATTGTTGAAGTATCGGATCAGCGCGGGCAGCACGTGCGGGTAGCGGACGAACGGGCTCGTGTGCGGACGCGAGCCGCCGATCGAGATCTGACCGCCACCACCGGAATCGACGAGATCGCCGTTGAAGCGGTACCGCGTCGGCGACAGGCCCGCGGATGCGGCCGCCGCCCACACGCGGCCGGCCTGGTGGCTGAACGCGAGCACGGTCGCCGCGGGAGCCATGTTGATCTCGACGACGCCGGGGTCCGGCGTGACGCTCAGCCAGTGGTCCCCCGACATCTCGAGCGGCGGCGCCAGCGCGGGCGCGTCGAGGCTGACGCGCGCACCGTCGACCGTGACGTCATCGCGCCAGCGCACGCCGAACGCGAACCGTGGTTCGGACTCGCCGGGGAACTGGCGGCCGATCACGCGCGAGACCGAGGCGCCGGGCGTCGCATCCGCGAGCGCCGTGGCGACGGCGTGCGCGCGCGCCAGCTTGTCGTCGCCTTGCGGGTTCACGACCCACGCGGGATCGATCGAATCCGCACGCGTGAACGTTGGCTCGGCGCCGACCCAGACCTCGACGCCGCGGCGCGAGACCAGCTCGTCGTGCATCTCGAGCGATGCCTGGAGCTCGTCGTCGATCACGACGTCCAGTCCTCGCTCTTCGGCATGGGCTCGCCGGGCAGGAACCGGCGAAGATCGAGCGTGTACGGCTGCTCCGGGTGCGCGGGCACCTCGCGCGGCGCGAGCGTGTCCATCGGGGACGGTCCCTCGAGCGTGAACCGGCGTGCGCGGCGGGCTGCGGCCTCGACGCGGGTGAGCGGCGGTGCAGCGAACGCGCGACCTTCGGGATGCCACACGTGATACGCGCCGCCTGCGACGCAGCGCGGTGCCCAGCGATCGAGGATGTTGATCCGCAGCGGGTGGTGGATCCCGAGGTGTGGCTGGAGCGCATGCGGCGGGCACCACGCCCGGAACCGGACGCCGCCGACGCCGATGTCGCGACCCGCGGCTTCGCGCAGCGGCACGACCAGCCCGTTGACGATGACCGCGTAGCGTTCGGGGTCGAGACCGAGCGTGCGGACCTCGATGCGTTCCAGCGATGAATCGACGTAGCGCGCGGTTCCAGTCGGGGAGGCTTCCTCGCCGAGCACGTGCCACGGCTCGATCGCATTGCGAAGCTCGACGCGCGCGTCACCTGCCTCGAGCGTGCCCACGAGCGGGCAGCGCAGCTCGACGAACGGCCGGAACGCGTCGGCGGGTAGCGCGAGCGACCGGGCTGACAGAAATTCGAGCACGTCCTCGAAGTCGCGCCACAGCCAGTAGGGCAGGAGGTACTTGTCGTGGAGCGTCTGCCCCCAGCGCACGAAGTCGTGCGTGTACGGCTTGTCCGCGAAGCCTGCGATCAGCGTGCGCACGAGAATCGCCTGGGCCGCGAGCATCCGCGGGTGGGGCGGCATCTCGAACGCGCGGAGCTCGACCAGACCCTGGCGCCCGAACGACGTGTGCGGATCGAACAGCTTGTCGATCGAGATTTCTGCGCGGTGCGTCGAGCCGCTGACATCGACGAGCAGGTTCCGTAACAGCGCGTCGATCTTCCACGCCGGCTGCGGTTCCGCGAGTGCCTGCAGTGCGAGCTCGAGCTCGTACAGCGCGTCGTGGCGCGCCTCGTCGATCCGTGGCGCTTGCGACGTCGGGCCGACGAACAGCCCGGTCATCATGAACGATAGCGACGGGTGGTGCTGGACGAACCGGATCAGGCTCGCGAGCATGTCGGGGCGCGCGAACCACGGTGACTTCTCGGCGGTCGGTCCGCCGATCGTGATGTGGTTGCCGCCGCCCGACCCGGCGAGTCGCCCGTCGA
The DNA here is from genome assembly GCA_043752985.1 of Myxococcales bacterium. Taxonomy (GTDB): domain Bacteria; phylum Myxococcota_A; class Polyangia; order Haliangiales; family Haliangiaceae; genus JABFXX01. Next base: position 1,661 of record JAYUYE010000590.1, on the reverse strand, counting down.
GCAGGTAGCGCTCGGCGGTGAGGCCGCTCGCGAGCGCGGCGTCGAACACCGTCGCGTGCAAGGCCGCTGCCTCGCGGCTGCTCGTCACCGGCGGCAGGTTGACCTCGATCACGCCGGGATCCGGCGTCACCGCGAATCGCATGCGCTGCGCGGATGGCGGTGGACCGTAGCCCTCGAGATGAACAGCGATCCCGGTGGTCTTCCGCGCGGCGTCGAGCGCGGTGATCAGCGCGCAGAAGTCTTCGAACCGCGGCAGCGGCGGCACGAACACCCAGATCTGCCCTTCGCGCGGCTGGACGGTGAGTGCGGTGCGCACGCCGAGCCCGGTCTCGGTTCGCGTGGCTTCGGTCTTCTTCGTCGTGCCGACGCCGGTGGCGACTGCCTCCTCGTCGGGTGGATCGCGTCGCGGGTCTGGCAGATCCGCCGCATCGGTCCACACCGAGTAGTCGATGCCGGGCCCGAGGCTCGCGAGTGGGAGCCGCAACCCGAGCGGGCTGTCGCCGGGAACCAGGAACAGGTGACCGCGGCGAAGCTTCCACGTTTCGGTGAGCCAGCCGGTGGCATCGCGCGCGAGCGGCAGCACGTAGCCGACGACGGTACCGACTCCGCGGTCGAGGATCGAGACGAGCCGGCGGCGCTCCTCGGGGTCATCGAGCCTGGACGTCCGCGCGTCGATATCGGCTGGCAGCTCCGCTTCGGTGCGCAGCACCTCCCACGGATCCTCGTACGCCGGGTGCAGCGTCGCGGCGATCCCGAGTGTGATCGCGATCGCCTCGGCGACCTGATGCGCTGCTTCCGGCGTTCCGCGCTCGAACAAGCTCCGGGTCGGCCACAGCGTGGCGCCATCGCGCCGTCCGATCACGTCGAGCGCCCACCGCGGCAAGCTCTCGCCGGGGTACTGCTTGCCCATCCGGTACAGAACGACGCCGCCGGGTGCGAGCCGATCCCGCAGCGTCTCCGCGAGCGCACGGCCGCGCTCCCACTTGTCGGGACCGAGGGCGCCGCCCTGCCACTCCTCGTGCGCCTGGTTCTCGCGCGACGTGAACGTTGGCTCTCCGCCGATCCAGACCTCGAGATCTGCAGCAAGCAAGCGCTTGTCACCTTCATCGCCAGCAGCGAGGAGCTCGCTCCACACGTCCTCGGTGTACGGCGCGGTCGGCCGCGCTTCATGACCGAGGCGCGTGATCTCGGTCGAGAACTCGACCGCACTCGCGCTGACATCACTCGTGCCATCGAGCGGCGCAGCGTGCGCCGGCGACGCGACCGATGCGAGCGGGATGTGCCCCTCGCCGCAGAGCAAGCCGCTCGTGCCGTCGAAGCCGATCCACCCGGCGCCGGGAATGAATGCCTCCGCCCATGCGTGGAGATCGACGACATCACGCGCGACGCCCTTGGGCTCGTTCGGGATCATGCCCTCGTCGGCGAGCTGCACGAGATAGCCCGACACGAAGCGTGCTGCGATGCCGCGCTGGCGCATCAGCGCTACGAGGAGGACCGCTGCATCACGGCAGCTGCCACGGCCATGGGTCAGGGTCTGCTCCGGCGTCCACACGCCGGGCTCGCTGCGAATCACGTAGGCGATCTTCTCGTGCACGGTCGCGTTGAGCTTGACGAGGATGTCCATCGTGTCGCCGCTCCACGGCAGCGACGTCAACAGCTCG
>JAYUYE010000589.1:0-4018 GCA_043752985.1 Myxococcales bacterium | reverse complement strand
ACGACATCGCCGTCGAGGTATTCGAGGGTCCGCAGGATCGCCCCCTCGACGTCGAGGCAATCGCGGCGCGACTCGACAAAGACCCGTCGATCAAATGGGTGTTCTTCGTCAGCCACGAGACGCGGGCCGGCCTGCGCAATGACTTCGAAGGCATCGGTCGTGCGTGCAAGACCCGCGGCCGGATGGTCGCTGCCGATGCAATCTCGAGCGCCTACGCGTACGCGATTGACATCGAGAGATCGCAGGTCGATCTCGTCACCGCCTCGTCGGCGAAGGCGGTCATGGCCGCTCCGGGCCTCGGCGTCGTGTTCGTCAAGAAGGCCTCGATCCCCACGTTTAAAGCGGCCGGTCGCCCGCGCGGCTACTACCTCGATGTGATCGCCGAGTGCGAGCGTCAGGCGGCAGATCTCCAGCCGCGATTCGCCCAGCCAGTCGCCCTTCATGCGGCGCTCCACGCAGCGTGCGCGCACCTCCGCGAGGTCGGGATCGAGCACCACATGGCGCGGATCCAGCGCCAGATGGCCACGTTGATCGACCACCTGGCCAAGCTCGACATCCACCCCTTCCTGGACGAGGCGTACCGCTCGAACATCGCGGTCAACTTCCGGCTGCCTGTCGGACTGCCTTACAGCACGTTCTCCAAGCAGATGGAGAGCCGGGGCTACTTCGTGCTCTACGGCATCCCAGGTGACCAGAGCCATTTCCAGCTCTCGACCATCGGCAACCTGACCGACGAAGATATCCGCGGAGCTACGGCTGCCCTGTCGGATCTCCTGCGTCGCGCGGCCTGACGCTTGGTTGAGAACCTGGCAGCGCACCCCGCGAAGGTGGGGAAAATTGAACACTCCGGCCCTGTGACGGGCCGTCGGCACGGTGGCAACGTTCTTGCGTCACCTAGGCCTGCTTTGCTAGAAAACCCCGTGATTCGTCGACTCGGAGCGCACGCCGGCAAGCGCATCTACTTTGGATACGACCGCTACATCGCCCCCACCGTGTCCACGTACCGCGACGCCCTCTCCGAGTTCGGCACCGTGATCGAGGCGGTCGACGAGCACGAGCTCCACTACCTGAGCTCGGCCGAGCTGGTGTGCACCGCGGTTCGCGCGGACGAGGACAGCTTTGGCATCCTGTGCTGCGGCACCGGGATGGGGATGTCGATCGCGGCGAACAAGTTCCGCGATATCTATGCGGCGCGCTGCATGTCGGTCGAGGACGCCGAGATGGCGCGCACGATCAACAACTCGAACGTGCTGTGCATCGCCGCGAAGACCGCGCTCGCGATCAACTCCACGATCGTCCGCATGTTCGCGAACACGGCGTACACCGGTCGCAAGCTCGAAGAGCTCGAGCGCATCACGCAGTTCGAGAGTGCGGAGACTCCGCCGCTTCGCGCAGTTCCGGCACCGCGGTACGTCGTGCTCGACGTCGTTCGCCGGACCGCGTAACGGTTCCCTGAGGTTCCCGTGCGGATGTTCGGGATCAAGGACCTGTTCACGACGATCAATCTGCTCGGCGGAATCGTCGGAATCTGTCTCTGCATCAACGGCCAGCCGTTCGCCGCCGGCATCTCGGTGATGATCGGCTACCTGTGCGGTGACACGCTGGATGGCTACGTCGCGCGCAAGCTCGGTACATCCAACGCGTTTGGCGCCGAGTACGACACGATCAGCGATCACCTCTCGCACGTCGTTGCGCCGGCGGCGATCGTCTACACGGTCTACAAGGACGCGGGCCTGTTGCCGCATCCGTGGAACCAGGTACTCGCGATCGCGCTGTGCGCGTCGATCCTGATCGCAGTCTCGGTTCGCCACGCGCGCAACATCGTCAAGCCGGTCGAGATGACGGGTGTGTGGGTCGGCCTGCCGCGCTCGGTGCTCGGGTTCTGGGCGATGGCGTACTGCAACGCGACCTTGACCCCCTACGCACCGGGTGGCTGGTGGTTCGGCGTCGTCCTGATTCCGGCGATGGCGCTCGCCACGCTGACGTACCTCCCGTTCCCGAGCCACCGGATCGCGCGCAAACACCGCCTCGGGTTCTACGTGGTCGCGACGATCTTCATCACCGTGACGATCGCCGCGCTGATCTTCAAGCCGACCTTCTTCTTCGACATCCTGTTCTTCTTCATGGCCGGGTACTCTCTGTCCGCGTGGATGACCCTGACCGTGGAAGAGCGCCAGGAGTTCCGAAAGATCGTCGCGGCTGCTCGCGCGCCGGCGGCCGCGGCGTGATCCGACTCCTCGCGGTCTTGGCCATCGCCACGAGTGCGTGCAGGACCCCGGCGCCGACGGAGCCGAGCGAGCGCGCGCTGTTTCGCGACCTCGAGCGGCTCGTCACCATCGCAGAGACGCCCGGCTGGGGCGTGGATCGCGTCGAGATCGAGAAGCTGATGAACCCCGCGCTCGACTCGGTGTGCCGGGTCGATGCGCTCGAGCGCCGCGCGCTCGCAGGCTGGATCGATGCCGAGATCAACCGCAAGGGCGGTCCCGTCGAGGTCGCGTATGTGCGCCGCGGCAAGAAGCTCAAGGCCGTCGACGATCTGCTCGTGCTCACCCGCGTCAAGCTCGTGCTAACGCGTGCCGAGGAGATGTCGCTCGACTGCCCGTTCTGGCTCGAGGCCGAGCGCCCGTTTCGCGGGCGTCAGGTCTCCGAGCGCGCGTGGGTGATCTCGCTGGGTGGCGGCGGCAAGGCGCACATCATCAGCCAGGGCGATCGCCAGGACCTCGGGTTCGGCGGCGCTGCACGTCTGTTGCTCGGCCGGATGTTCACCGACGGCGATGGCCTGTTCGTCGGTGCCGAGCTCAACGCGAGCGGATCGTTTCCCCGCGACAAGATGGGCGAGCGCACCACACTGCAGGTCGGCGCTGACCTCGTGACACCGCTGGTCTATCGCCACGTGGTGACCGCAAACACGCACCTCGAATTTTCGGGCGGCTGGCTCGGTCGCTCCACCGAGGAAGACTGGACCGACATCGATCAGGGCGTCCACTTCGGGTTCGCGATCGGCGGGCGCGCGCTGCGCACGCGGTTTCTGTTCCCTGGCGCCGCGCTCGGCGTGTCGTGGGAGCGGACGTTCATCGACGGCGACGATCGGACCGTGATCAAGCTCGGCGTGCGCGGCGGCTTCGATATCGAGCTCTAGCTAGCTAGCGCTCGCGGCCGTAGGTCATGTCCTTTGGCGGCGGGCCGGCGGCACACCGCTCACTCGCGGCCTGCACGGACTTCGTGGCGCGCAGGCAGGCGAGGGCGATCGCGCGCTGACCGTTGGGCTCGGGACGCGCCTTGCGGCCGGCGGCAAAGTCCTTCTGCGCGCGGATGATCCAGCCGTCGAGATCCTGGAGGTCGTACTGCTCGAGGTACGGGCAGGTCTTGTACTGGGTGAGGGCGGCGATCAGGGCGTCGCACTCGACGTCCATCTCGCGCAGGTCGACGACGGGATCGGCCGGGATCGTCGGCCCGGGCGGCGGCGGTGGCGGCTGTTTCGGGCCACACGCGGCCAGTCCAAACCAGAGTCCGATCAGAACACTGCCGAGCACACGCCGGAGGCAACAATTGTTCAGACGAACCCTCGGGAGTGACAGGCGCATGAGCTAGATCAAAGGGTCTTTACCATGGCCGGGTTCACGCACCTTCATTTGCACACGCAGTACAGCCTGCTCGACGGGGCGATTCGCGTGAAGGATCTGTATCCCCAGGTCCAGAAGCTCGGGATGGACTCGGTCGCCGTCACCGATCACGGCAACATGTTCGGCGCGATCGACCTCTACACCGAGGCCAAGGCGACCGGCACCAAGCTGATCTTTGGCTGCGAGACTTACGTCGCCGCGACCGACCGCACCGACCGCACGAACCGCCGCAATTACCACTTGATCCTGCTCGCGAAGAACGAGGTCGGCTACAAGAACCTTAGCTACCTCAACTCGAAGGGGTACCTCGAGGGCTTCTACTACAACCCGCGGATCGACAAGACGATCCTGCGCGAGCGCAGCGAGGGTCTGATCGGCCTGTCCGCGTGCCTCGG